>JAEEXH010000098.1 GCA_016291435.1 Oscillospiraceae bacterium | reverse complement strand
TCTCGGAGGCAATGTGCAGACACTCGGCAGCAAGCCGGACGGCAGCGCATGGACGGTCGGCGTCACGGATCCGTTTGCGCAGGATACGCTGCTCGGAACGGTCAGTGTGACGGACAAGGCAGTCATCACATCCGGCAATTATGAGCGTTATTTTACCGGCGGTGACGGGCAGAAATACTGGCATATTCTCGATCCGGAAACGGGATGTCCGGCGGATAACGGTCTGGTGTCTGTTACGGTCATCGGCGACTGCGGCGCGGAATGCGATGCGCTTTCCACCGCGCTGTTTGTGGAAGGCACGGAACGGGCGGTACAGCATTGGAAAAACAGCGGTGATTTTGAGATGATTCTGGTGACAGCGGACGGCGAATTGCTGATGACCGAGGGCATTGCTGCGAATTATACAGCGAAAAAGGAAATCCCTTGCAGGGTGGTGCATTCCGATGAAGAACCGTAAAATCCTGATTGCCGTAATTCTGGTTTTCCTTGTATCCCTGTGCTTATCAGTCTTCATTTTGCGGCATTCTGACAAACAGACCGTTGAAATCGTACAGGACGGGGAGTTGCTGTATACATTTGACCTGAACGGCGCAGAGGACAAAGACATTCGCATTTCTGCGCCGGACGGCAGTTATAATCTTGTGCAGATTCAGAACGGAACGATTTGTATTTCAGAGGCAGACTGCCCCGATCAGACCTGTGTCAGCATGGGCGTACTGAAATCTGATTATCTGCCGATCGTATGTCTGCCGCATAAGCTGATCGTGCGGTTTGCGGAGGATGAACCATGAATATCCGGCGGCTGACTGAGCTTGCACTGCTTTCTTCCGTTGCGCTGATTATTTTTATCGTGGAACTGCAAATTCCGAATCCGTTTCCGGTTCCGGGCGTCAAGCTGGGACTCGCCAATATCGTGACGGTCTACGCGGTGTTCCGCTATCGCCCCTCCGAAACTGCTCTGATCGTCACCGTCCGGCTGCTGCTGGGTGCGATATTCAGCGGAAACCCGTCCGCATTGCTGTATTCGGCTGCCGGTGCGATTGCCTGTCTTTGCGGGATGCTGCTGCTTCGCCATATCCTGCCGGAAAAGCAGATCTGGCTGTGCAGTGTGATCGGCGCAATGCTTCACAATATCGGGCAGATCACAGCGGCGATCATCATAATGCAGAGCATTGGCGTGATTGCATATTTGCCGATTCTGCTTGTGACCGGTTCACTTGCCGGTGCATTTACCGGGCTGTGTACGCAGCTTGTGCTTCACAGAATCAAACGATAAGAAGGTACGTTTATGACAGAATCCGTTACGCAGGCAGAACAGGAACTTGCAGAGGATACATTGGTATTTTGCATGGAGCATATGCAGGAGCATTATACGATTTGTTTTCTGGCAGAACGAGCCGGTATCTCACCGACCAAACTGAAAATCATCTTCCGGCGCGTATACGGCGCTCCACTGTTTGCGTACATCCGTGCGGAGAAAATGCGATTTGCTGCGCAACAGTTAGCGTCTACTAACAATCGCGTACTTGATATTGCAGAAGCCTGCGGTTACGACAATGCAAGCAAGTTTTCTGCTGCCTTTCGGGATGTCATAGGGTGTTCGCCAAAAGAATATCGTCAAAATGTCCGTTTGGAGTAGAAAAAACAATTTGCTTATGCTATAATATTGGGAAAGGAGCTGATGCTCCGGAATTTCAAAAGAGGTGATCTGTATGAGCCGTTTACCGTGGGGAAAGCTCGGGCTATTTGCAGGCGGTGTGCTGTTTGGTACAGCAGGCATCAAGATCCTGAGCAGCAAGGATGCGAAAAAGTGCTATACAAATGCGACCGCAGCAGTTCTTCGTGCAAAGGACAGTGTCATGGAAACTGTCACAACGGTGCGTGAAAACTGCGATGACATTCTCAGCGATGCAAAGAACATCAACGCAGAGCGTGCTGCTGCCGATGCAGAAACTGTCATTGAAGATGCTGCTCCTGAGTCAGCAGAAGAATAACCAGATGCAGACCGCTCCGGCGGTCTGTTTTGCTATGAGGTGCGTATATGAAATGTAGAATTCTTCATGAATCAAAAGGGCGTATCCGCGTGCATTTCTGCCAGAAACATATGACGCTGCATCAGGCGGATATGGCGGAATATGCGCTGTCTGCGGTCAGCGGCATCACAAAGGTACAGGTTTTTGACCGAACCTGCGATGTGATTCTTTATTATCGCTGTGACCGGAAAACGGTGCTGTCTGCGCTCGCACATTTTTGCTATAATCAGGAAGCAGAGGCACTTGTGCCGGAGCAGACAGGCAGAGCGCTGAACCGGGAATACGAAGAAAAGCTGGCATCTGCGGTCATGCGGCGTGTCCTCCACAAACTCCTGCTGCCGCTCCCCTTCCGCCGTCTGATCTCATTCATCAAGGCACTGAAATATCTCCGCAGAGGGCTGCAATGCCTGATGCGCGGCAGACTTGAGGTTGATGTGCTCGATGCAGTTGCGATCACGGTTTCGATGCTGCGCGATGATTTCAATACCGCCGGAAGCGTGATGTTTCTGCTGAAGATCGGTGATATTCTCGATGAATGGACGCACAAGAAATCTGTCGATGATCTCGCAAGAACCATGTCGCTCGGCGTGGAACAGGTCTGGATGCGGACAGCAGACGGACAGGAACTGCTTGTCCCCGTCACACAGATCAGCAAGGGCGACTGCGTCATTGTGCGCACCGGCTCCATGATCCCGCTGGACGGAAAGGTGATCGCAGGCGATGCGATGATCAATCAGGCATCTATGACAGGAGAATCTGTGCCTGTTCACAAATCAGAGGGCGCATATGTCTACGCAGGAACGGTAGTTGAGGACGGCGAATGCACGGTACAGGTTGAGAATACCGCAGGCAACGGAAGGTATGACCGCATCGTGAAAATGATCGAAGAATCTGAGCAGATGAAATCGTCGGCAGAGAGCAAGGCTGCACATCTTGCAGATAAGCTCGTGCCGTGGTGTTTAGGCGGCACATTGCTGACCTGGCTGCTGACACGCAATGCAACAAAGGCTGTGTCGATCCTGATGGTGGATTTCTCCTGCGCATTGAAGCTCGCCATGCCGATCTCGGTGCTTTCAGCAATGCGGCAGTGCGCCGAATCGGGTATTACGGTCAAGGGCGGCAAATTTCTCGAAGCGGTCGCCGATGCGGATACGGTCGTATTTGATAAGACCGGCACACTGACGCATTCACAGCCGCGTGTAGCACAGATCATTCCGTTCGGCGGGCGTGATGAAGCGGAAATGCTGCGGCTTGCTGCGTGTTTAGAGGAGCACTATCCGCATTCGATTGCCAATGCAGTTGTGGCTGAGGCGGAGCGCCGCGGTCTTCTCCATGAGGAACGCCATTCCAAGGTGGAATATGTGGTCGCACACGGCATTTCCAGCATGATCGACGGCAAACGTGTCGTCATCGGCAGTTATCATTTTGTGGCGGAAGACGAAGCCTGCAAAGTTCCGGACGAGCATATTTTCCGTCATCTGCCGAAGGAATATTCGCATCTGTACCTTGCGATCGGCGGCGAGATCGCAGCGGTCATCTGCATTGAAGATCCGCTGCGTGAGGAAGCAAAAACAGTCATTGAAACGCTGCACGGACTGGGGCTCTCCAATATTGTGATGATGACCGGCGACAACGAACGAACCGCCAAATCCGTAGCCGAGAAGGTCGGTGTTGATACATATTATTCGGAGGTACTGCCGGAGGATAAGGCAGCATTCATCCGCAAGGAGCACGAAGCCGGACGGCGTGTCATCATGATCGGTGACGGCGTGAACGATTCCCCTGCCCTCAGCGAATCCGATGCGGGAATTGCGATCAGCACCGGTGCGGCGATTGCAAGAGAAATCGCAGATATTACGATCTCCGCAAATGATCTGTATGCACTGATCTCGCTGAAAAAGCTCAGTGATGCGCTGATGAAGCGGATCCGCCGAAACTACCGCACGATCATCGGTTTTAATACGGGACTGATCCTCCTCGGTGCCGCCGGTATTCTTCCTCCTGCGACCTCTGCCCTGCTGCACAACGCTTCCACACTGGCAATCGGTCTGAAAAGTATGACCGATCTGCCGGTTCCGGAGCAATATCAACAACCGAAATCTCAGGGCGATTAAAAATGCGGGGAATGATAAACATTCTCAGCGGCTTTGCAAGTCCCCTGCTGACGATCTGGACTGTGCTGCCGCTTTTCCGCTGCCCGTTGGTAAACTCCGGAAATATCCCCTGATCCGGCGCATATAATCCTTGCTCAAGTACCTCAGGGATTCTCCACTGACCGCCGTGTGCATGACCTGAAAGAACAAGATCAAATGCAGAATTCTTCGCTTCGTTGACGACTTCATCCAGCTGTTCAGGCTGATGCAGAAGAAGAACATTGTATCTGTCATCGGCCGGCGATTGACAGGCGGATTCGAGTTGATCAGGATTATCATATACATTGACAATTCCGCAGAGTCGTATCTTTTGTTCATGAACTGTAATATCACTGTACGCACCGTGAAGCACGGGGATACCAAGCGAGGCAACTGCATCGTAAAATTCCTCCGTATCATCACGCATGACTTCATGGTTTCCGGAGGCATAGGCGCAGGGATAATTCTCTTTTACCATTTTCATGAGCTGAATTGCGTGTTTTGTCCCGCCCTGAAAGTCTATGACATCGCCGCCGAACAGAACGAAATCAGGCTGTGCATTCACGATTTCCTTCCACAGTCCGGACTGTTCTGCGCCGCCATATGTACAGTTATGCAGATCGGAAAGAAAAACGATGCGCACAGGCGCAGTCAGCTTATCCGATGTCAGGCTGTAATACTCGATTTTCAGCGCATTGCCGAATATATTCATTATGATGTTCAGCAGTATTGCGGCAAAGAGAATGGTGAGCTTTATTTTCAAGGGCTTCTTTGCTTTTGTTTGCGCGCTTTTCAATATGATTCTCCTTTGCGTACTCTCGCTATGATAAACCAGAATTCGGCCTGTTCGTTACTTCTTCCCATATCGGCGATTTGCCGACTCAAGAAAGCGTCTGACTGCATCGTTTGAAAGTATCTGTTCACGCACACGTTCATTAAAAAAAGCCGCAAACGCTTCTATGGTGCAGCCGACATAAAAATCCTTCGGCAGCTTATTTGCATATTCACCTCCGCCGTAGCTGCTTGCGGAGCTGCCCGGTGTAAAACAGTTATAGTGAATATCCGCAGAGCCGTCCGTATGAAAACGGAGCGTGATGATATCGTGCTCGTGAGCCGCCTCTATGTCATCATCGGCAATATGAATATCGCTGTGCAGGAAATCAAGCCCGTTTTCCTTCGCAAAACTTTCGGCAAAGGTATCATATTCGCCGCGTATCAGCATTTTTCTTTTTCGCATACGCTTTATCAGCTCGGGTGAGACGGTGCAGGAAACAACTGTCCGGCTCATGATAAGGCAGCCGATCTTCGGAAAGGCTTCGAGGTACCCTTCGCCAATACCAGTGATGCCTTCGGTGATGCTGAGAATATCATAATGATCTGTCCAGCCGGTTCCGGATTCCTCCAAAACTTCCGCATCTTCACGGCAGAGAACACCTTTACCCATGACCTCCAGAAGACCGCTGTAATGGTTGCTGTATGTGATTCGTTCATTATGCTTTGAAAAGTACATATATCCTCCGTGATTTCTGCAAAAACAGTTTTTGCCCTTTGGTAATTCCCGAAAATGCAGTTTCAATTTAGTAGGGTGTATGCGTATTCTTTTTTCCATTATAACAAAGCTGTCGTAAAAAGTCAACCGTCTTTCAGAAAGGAGACCGCGCAGTGAGCCACTTTTGATTCAGCAATCGCCTCTTTGATTTTGAACCGGACACACAGAGACAGAGCATATGCGCTTATCTGTCCTGCCTTCCGGTGAACACAGCAAAACCGGCTGACCGCATGTCTCACGGTCAGCCGGTTTTGCATAGAATCATTACTTCTTCTTGGACTTTGCCTTCTTAGCGGGCTTGGTGTTGACCTTCTCCTTCAGAGCAGCGCCGGCCTTGAATTTGACCAGCGTGGAAGCTGCGATCTTGATTGCCTCACCGTTTGCAGGGTTGCGGCCGGTTCTTGCAGCTCTCTCCGAAGTCTCAAAGGTTCCGAAGCCGATGAGCTGTACCTTGTCCTTCTTCTGAAGCGTGTCAGACACGACAGTCACAAAAGACTTGAGTACGGCATCGACATCCTTCTTGGAAACGCCGGTTTCGGTTGCGATTGCTTCGATCAGTTCAGTCTTGTTCATCTTTACATCCTCCGTTTTTTGAATTTTACTGCCTAGCAGTGACATTATTATATAGAATTATCGGCGGTTTGTCAAGTGGAAACCGAAATTTTTTCAGATTATCGAACATTTTTAAAGAAAAGAAGGCTGCATGTGAGCCTGTTTTCAACATCTGAGAATGGCTGTACGGTGCTGCATACCGCTCCCGGAGCCTTTTCAGAGGGCGCACGGCATCATTTCGGCTGTGCGCTTTATTGATACGATCCCTTGATTTTGGGATTGCCGCGATCGCCAGCCTATGCTATCATAACAATAGAATCGCACATGAGTACGGGCAAAGCCGCTGTCATCAGAATGTCAGCGGCTTTTTTATCTTCATATCAGAATCCAAGCCCGTCAAGCCATTCCCGAACAGACTGTTGTGTATCAGAGCTGAACTCCTGCGCCGTCTTGCCCTGAATTGCCATACCGTCAAGCACCTGTGCATTCGGCAGATAACTCCCGAAAAAGCAACGGGCAGTTTCTTTGGAACGGTTACTTAAGTAACGCTTTTCGCAAATAGTTACTTATCTCGCCCGATCATTGCAGCATATCCATTCTCCGTTTATCTTTTCAAAATATGCGTTTGTATGCAAGTCACAGCTTCCCGAAGACACGATAAGAAGAAAAACAGTACAGAAATAATTTGAGAAAGCCGTTCATTCTTGGGCGGCTTTTTTTCATAGACATCTTGAAATTTGAGTTAGCATATGCTATAATATGATTATGAGTTCGCAGTTGCTAACCGCCAGTGAACGGGAGACATTCGGATGTCAGGAGTAGAATTCAAGGACGTAATGAAAGTTTACGGTAAAGGCGAAGGGAAACAGGTCACCGTCGATCATGTCAGCTTTACCGTCGAAAAGGGTGAATCCGCAGTGATTCTTAGACAATCCGGCGCAGGAAAGTAAGGATGGTGTGCAGTGATATGAATATAGCTGTCATAATGATTGAAATGCTTGTATTTGCGCTATTATTCACCGTTATGTGCTTCAAAACCGCCGGCGGCAGCAATACGACGCAGATAGAAAACTATCCGCCTGATATACAAGAGGAATACTTCAAAACGCATAAGCGGATACCGACTGCGCCGCTTTCTAAAAGAGTCGTTCTAACAAAATCCGCCGCACTTCTTTGCTTTGCGGTGATCCTCGTTATCATGGCACTGCTTGCCAGAGCAAAGTCTTTTACACAGGGATTTCTGTTTGCATTCGGCATGATGGCGTGGATCGGAGCCTATGATACGTTTTTTATTGACTGGGTGCTGTTTGCCAATATGAAATGCTTTCGGCTTGAGGGCACAGAGCACATGGACAAAGCCTATCATCAGAAGTGGTTTCATCTGAAAGGGATGCTGTTTCCAGGATCGGTATTTGCTCTGATACCGGCTGTGATCGTTGGTTTGATCGTGATGCTGATACGATAATAAAGCCAGGAGATGAGATCTATGTATAAGACAACAGTAAAAATAGACGGCATGATGTGCGGAATGTGCGAATCCCATGTCAACGATGCAATTCGTGCTAAGATGTCCGTGAAAAAAGTAACATCTTCCCATAAAAAGGGTGAAACCGTCATCATCAGTGAAAACGAACTGTCTGCTGAGATGATAGCTGCCGCACTTGACGGCTCAGGATATATTGTGATGCGTGCAATATGCGAGCCGTATGAGAAGAAAGGGCTCTTTCACAGAAAATGAAATCTGAATTATTATCAGGACTTCTGATCCCCTTTCTCGGCACATCACTCGGTGCAGGCTGTGTTCTTTTCATGAAGCACGAGCTGAGTCAAACCGTCCAGCGGGCATTGACCGGCTTTGCAGCAGGTGTCATGACAGCCGCCTCTGTATGGAGTCTTATCATTCCTGCTATGGATATGTCAGAGAATATGGGAAAACTGGCTTTTCTGCCTGCGGCGGTCGGATTCTGGTTTGGAATTCTGTTTCTTCTGCTGCTTGACAGTCTGGTACCGCATCTGCACATGAATGCTGTCAAAGCCGAGGGATTGCCGTCAAAGCTGGCTCGGACAACGATGATGGTGCTTGCGGTCACGCTCCATAATATCCCGGAAGGAATGGCAGTCGGTATCGTATACGCAGGCTTCCTGTCAGGTTCTGCAGATATGACCGCAGGCGGCGCTCTGGCACTGGCTCTTGGCATTGCAATACAGAATTTCCCTGAGGGTGCGATCATTTCAATGCCGCTCCGCGCAGAAGGTAAAAGCAAAGCGAAAGCATTTGCGGGCGGTGTATTGTCAGGTGCAGTGGAACCGGTCGGCGCACTTCTCACGATACTGTCTGCAAGCCGATTGCTGCCGGTCATGCCGTATCTGCTGAGCTTTGCCGCAGGAGCCATGATCTATGTTGTAGTGGAAGAGCTGATACCCGAAATGTCACAGGGCGAACATTCAAACATCGGTGTTATCCTGTTTCCCGTCGGCTTTACGCTGATGATGATACTGGATGTTGCACTCTCATAAAAAGGAGGATCTATATGACAAGCAAAGAATACAAAGAATTATCCGTCAGGGAGTTTACCAGAGCCGCCGAGGTCTATGAATCGGACAACGCCGGTGTCTATAAGATGTGCAAAAAGGATTATCCCGATGTGCTGGCAGAGCTTGAAAAAGAGCCGTTTACCGATCTTCTGGACTGCGGCTGCGGAACAGGTCCGATGCTGACGCTGCTGCATCAGAAATATCCCGATAAGCATTACACCGGCATTGATCTGACGCCGAAAATGATCGAGGTCGCCAGACGAAAGAAAATGGAGGGCGTTGAACTGGTAGTCGGCGACTGCGAGGATCTGCCGTTTGCCGAAAACTCTTTTGATGCTGTGATCTGCTGCGAGAGCTTTCATCACTATCCGAATCCGCAGAAATATTTTGACAGCGTGTACCGTGTCCTCCGTCCGGGCGGCAGGCTGATCCTGCGTGATATGACGATGAACTCTGCGGCGGTGCGCTGGTTCTGCAACACCATTGAAATGCCGCTGATACACCTTGCAGGCAAGGGCGATGTCCGCATCTACGGCAGAGAGGATATCCGGAAGCTGTGCGATCATGCCGGACTGCATATGGAGTCCTTTGAAAAGCGCGGCTTCTGCCGTCTGCATTGTGTTGCGAGAAAGAGATAAAGCACGATGGTTCAATATGACAGCATTACAGATTCCTATAAGCAGTCCCGTAATATTTATGATGATGTCCTGACACAGGATAAATGGTGGAGCAAGCTGTATATCCGGCTTTTCTGGAGCGGTGTGAATGATAACGAAATTGCTGAAAAAGTGCTTTCATTTATCCCTGATGATTTTTTGGGAGTCTATCCCAAATCTTGTGTAAACCTCCAAAGTAGTGTATAATGGAAGCAGCACTACTTTGGAGGTAATATTATGGCACGGAGAAAAAGAGGGACACCGGAACAGCAGG
>JAEEXH010000019.1 GCA_016291435.1 Oscillospiraceae bacterium | reverse complement strand
GGTGGTCAGCGTCTCGCGGTGCTTCTGCTCATCTCTGCCCTCTGCGGCGGCTTCGAGCTGGAGCTGGAGGGCATCGCCGAGATACACGGACACGATGGCGGGCGGCGCTTCATTTGCGCCCAGACGGTGGTCATTGCCCGCAGAGGCAACCGACATTCTGAGCAGATCCTGATGCTCGTCCACGGCTGCAACGACCGCTGCGACCATCAGCAGGAAGAGCCGCTTGCGCTCCGGCGTCTTGCCCGGCGCAAAGAGATTGATGCCGGTGTCGGTCGAGAGCGACCAGTTGTTGTGCTTGCCGGAACCGTTGACGCCGGCAAAGGGCTTTTCGTGCAGCAGGCACATGAGACCGTGGCGCTCAGCGACCTTCTTCATGATCTCCATAGTGAGCTGATTGTGGTCGCAGGCAATGTTCATCGTGGTGTAGACCGGTGCAAGCTCATGCTGTGCGGGAGCGACCTCATTGTGCTCGGTCTTTGCGTAGATGCCGAGCTTCCAGAGCTCCTCGTTCAGCTCCTTCATGAATGCCTGCACACGCGGGCGGATCACGCCGAAATAGTGATCTTCCATCTCCTGCCCCTTCGGTGCCTTTGCGCCGAAGAGCGTTCTGCCGGTGAAGAGAATGTCCTTGCGCTGCTTTGCCATTTCGAGGTCGATGAGGAAATATTCCTGCTCGGGACCGACGGTTCCGCTGACGCGCTGCACATCGTCAAAGCCCAGCAGATGCAGCACCTTCACTGCCTGCTCGCTGACGGCTTCCATCGAGCGGAGAAGCGGGGTCTTCTTGTCGAGCGCCTCGCCGCTGTAAGAATAAAACGCGGTCGGGATGCACAGGCTGTTCTCCTTGATGAATGCGTAGGAGGTCGGGTCCCATGCGGTGTAGCCGCGTGCCTCGAAGGTTGCGCGCAGACCGCCCGACGGGAACGAAGATGCATCCGGCTCGCCCTTGATGAGCTCCTTGCCGGAGAATTCGAGGATCGCGCCGCCGTTTCCGTCCGGGGAGAGGAAGCTGTCGTGCTTCTCTGCGGTGATGCCGGTCATCGGCTGGAACCAGTGGGTGTAGTGTGTGGAGCCGTTCTCCGCTGCCCATTCACGCATCGCACTCGCGACCACATCGGCAACGGTCGGATCAATGTCCTTTCCGTTTGCAATGGTCTCGTGCAGAGACTTGTAGACCGCCTTCGGGAGACGCTCCTGCATGACGGCGTCGTTGAAGACAAGGCTTCCGAATACATCTGTCGGTTTCATAAAAATACATCCTTTCTGTGTAATAAACAAAAAAAACAGCAGCGGCACTTCGGGAAATTCCCGAACAGCACCGTTGCTGTTTTCTGTGTTACATGATAGCATATTTTCGGGCGAATGTCAAGACCCTGACAAAAATTTCACAAGGTTTGACGCTTTGCCCATGTTCTAGCCCTGATTCTCATAGGTTTTTAGAATATTTTCCGCAGCCTTCCGCTTGGAGATCCGCTGATCCATTGCCATGTGCTCGATGTATTTGTGCGCTTCTTCCTCGGTCATTCCGAGATACTGAATCAGCGCATATTTTGCGCGGTTGACAAGCCGCAGGTCGATCAGCTTGATCTGTAACCGCTGGTTTTCCTGTGAGATGATCTGCATTCTGGCATAAGCGGATGCGGCGTCATAGAGCGCCTGGTGAAAGGAGCTGTGCGGAAACGGCTTCCCGAGGACAAAGACGCCTGCGGGCTCCAGCGACTGCCGGAATTCCGGCTCCTGCTCATTCTTCACGACGGCGATGACCGATGCGGAGCCGTTCTCTGCAAGATCGCCCGCAAGCTCGGTGCCGCATTCATCCGAGAGCGGGATATTGATGACGACGACCGCAGAGCGGTTGCCCATCATTTTTTGGCGTGCTTCCGTACAGGTATCCGCACCGCCGGACACAATGAAGTCACCCTCCGGCAGATTGTCCCGTACATAGCGATGAAAATTCTCGTTCGAGGAAATGACGAAAACCTCTTTCTGCTCAAAGCGCGTCAGCATGGCTCCTGTCACTCCGTATAGGCTGCAAAAAGATGTGCAGGCAATGCCTGCTGCATGAACGTGCTTTCTTTCATGAGGCGGCGTGCGGCAGTCAGATCAGCGGGCAGCGCGGGATACTGCGCTGCGGTCTCCGCGGGCGCATCCAGCAGGTTTTCGTTGCAGGAGGGCGGCGGCGTGAGACCGCGGAGAATGCCGTCGAGACCGGCACGCATGACCAGCGCAAAGGCAAGATACGGATTCGCGGAGGCATCCGGCGAGCGCAGCTCCATACGCTGATGGGAGGCGTCCGCTGCCGGGATCCGGATAAGCTGAGAGCGGTTTGAGGGCGACCATGAGACACGGCCGGGCGCCTTATCCCTGCCGAGCCGCGCATAGGATTCCGCAAGCGGATTCAGCACGGCGGTCATCTCGGGCGTATGCTCCATCACGCCCGCCATGAATGACTGAAACAGCGATTCATTCACATCCGCACGGATATCGCATTTTGAAAGGGAACAGTTGATATGAAACCCGTTTCCGGCTTCGCCCGCGAGCGGCTTCGGCGCAAAGGATGCCCAGAGCCCGTTGCGTGCGGCAACCGTGCTGACGACCTGCTTGAATGTCACAACATTGTCGGCGGCGCTCAGGGCATTGGAATAGCGGAAATCAATTTCATTCTGACCGGGTCCCTGCTCGTGGTGCGAGCGCTCCGGCTGAATGCCCATCGCCTCAAGCGTCTGACAGATTTCACGGCGGACATTCTCGCCGCCGTCCGTCGGCGCAATGTCAAAATAGCCGCCGCGGTCGAGCGGGATATCCGTGGGGTTCCCGTTTTCATCGAGCTTGAAGAGATAGAATTCACATTCCGCGCCGATGTCGCAGCGGAGACCGTGCTCTGCGAGCAGCTGCTCTGTCGCCGCAAGGAAGCTGCGGCTGTCTGCGGAGAACGGCGTGCCGTCCGGGTTGCGGATTTCGCAGAAAAAACGCGCAACGCCGCCTCTGGAGGGTCTCCACGGCAGCAGTGTCATTGTCATCGGATCGGGAAACAGAAAGAGATCGGAATGCGAGGGATCGCGGAAGCCTGCGATGGACGATGCATCGAACGCGATGCCCTGTGTGAAGGCGCGCTCAAGCTCCGCCGCCTGCACCGAAATATTCTTCTGTACGCCGTAGACATCACAGAAGGCAAGGCGCACAAATTTGATATCGCTGTTTTTGATCAGATCTGCGGCTTCTTGCTGTGATACAATCAGCATGAGATCACATCCTTTCTTATTGCTCCTATCATACCATATGCTGCGGGCGATTGTCAACCGTGAATTTTCCGTTCAAAGCGTTCCCTGGATTCATCCTGCTCGACGGCTGTGGGATAGTCGCCCGTGAAGCAAGCCGTGCAGATGCCGTCTGAGCCGCAGAGCTGCGGCAGCGCTTCGGCGGGCAGAAATCCGAGCGAATCCGCGCCGATGATCTCCGCGATCTCAGCGATGCTGTGGTGACATGCGATGAGGTTTTCCTCGGAATCAATGTCTGTGCCGTAATAGCAGGGATGCAGAAACGGCGGTGCAGAGATGCGCATATGAATTTCCTTTGCGCCTGCATTCCGCAGCAGATTCACAATGCGGCGGCTGGTCGTGCCGCGGACGATGGAATCGTCGATCAGCACAATGCGCTTTCCGGCGACTGTCTCGCGGATGGGGCTGAGCTTGAGCTGCACGCCGCTGTCACGCTCTGTCTGCGAGGGCGCGATGAATGTCCGCCCGATGTATTTGTTCTTGATGAGCCCGATGCCGTAGGGGATTCCTGCGCGTTCCGCAAAGCCGAGTGCGGCGTCCAGTCCCGAGTCCGGCACACCGATCACGACATCTGCATCTGCGGGATGTGTCTCCGCGAGCAGAGCACCTGCTTTTTTGCGCGCCGCATGCACGGACACGCCGTCAAGCACGGAGTCGGGTCTCGCAAAATAGATATACTCAAAAATGCAGGTGCGCTTCGGCGCAGTGCCCGCATATCTGCGGTCGGAGAGCATGCCGCCGTCCGGTGTCAGCACGATCATTTCACCGGCTTCAACGTCGCGCAGGAATTCTGCCCCGACCGCCGTCAGCGCACAGCTTTCCGATGCCAGCACAAAGCCCCCGCGCGGCAGCTTTCCGATGCAGAGCGGACGGAAGCCGTGGGGGTCACGAACAGCGATCAGTTTTTGCGCAGACATGAGGATCAGCGAGAATGCGCCCTCAAGCTGCGGGACAGCAAGGCGCACGGCATCCTCGATGGAATCCGTTTGCAGCCTGGCCTGCGTGATGAGATATGCGATGATCTCGGTGTCGCTGGTGCTGTGGAAGATCGCGCCGCGCTGTTCAAGCACACTGCGCAGTCTGCCGGCGTTGCTGAGGTTGCCGTTGTGGACAAGCGCCATCTTGCCCTTCTGGTGATTGACCTCCATCGGCTGACAGTTGCGCCGCTGATTGCCGCCGGTCGTGCCGTAGCGCGTGTGTCCGACGGCGATTTTGCCCCGGTGAAATGCGCCGAGCACAGCGGGGGTAAACACATGGTCAACGAGCCCGAGATCCTTATGCGTATAGAATACGCCGTCGTCATTGACAGAGATGCCGGCGCCCTCCTGCCCGCGGTGCTGCAAGGCAAATAAACCGCAGTAGGTGAGATGTGCCAGATCCTCCGGCTGCTGCGTCATAATGCCGAATACACCGCATTCTTCATGCAGATTACTCATTTGCTGCCTCCATTGCCGCAGAGACAAGCCCCAGGAACAGCGGATGCGGCTTGTTGGGGCGGCTCTTGAATTCAGGATGATACTGCACGCCGACATAGAAGGGGAGTGCCGTCAGCTCGACGGTTTCGACGAGTCTGCCGTCCGGAGAAGTGCCGCTGATGCAGAGCCCCGCGCTTGTAAGCGTATCGCGGTAATCGTTGCTGAATTCATAGCGGTGACGGTGCCGCTCTGCGATTTCCGGCTGACCGTAGCAGCGCATCATCGTTGTCTCCGGCTGCACGGCGCAGGGATAGCTGCCGAGGCGCAGTGTGCCGCCCTTGTCGATGCTGTCTGACTGCCCGGGCATGAAATCAATGACCTTGTGTGTGCAGTGCGGCGCGAATTCCCCGGAATGTGCATCGGGCATGCCTGCCATGTGCCGCGCATATTCGATCACAGCGATCTGCATGCCGAGACAGATGCCGAGAAACGGCTTTTTCGCCGTGCGAGCAAATTCTGCCGCCGCGATCATGCCCTCGATGCCGCGCTCCCCGAAGCCGCCTGGGATCAGGATGCCGTCCGCGGAGTCGAGCATTTCTGCAGCGTTCTCCCGCGTGATCTGCTCGGAGTCGATCCAGTCGATCTGCACATCGGCGCCGAGCTGATAGCCTGCGTGATGCAGCGCCTCTGCAACAGAGAGATAGGCGTCATGCAGCTGCACATATTTGCCTGCCAGCGCGATCGTGACCCTTCTGCGCGGCGCCCGGATCCGCTGACAAAGCGCCTGCCATTCACTGAGATCGGGCGGCGGTGTCTGCAAATTGAGCTCGCGGCAGACAATCTCCGAAAGATGCGCCTGCTCCAGCATCAGCGGGGCTTCATAGAGGCTGTCCAGCGTGAGGTTTTCGATGACGCAGTCGGGCTTCACATTACAAAAATGCGCTATTTTTGTAAAGATGCTCTGGTCTGTGATCGGCTCGTCCGACCGCAGAACGATGATGTCAGGCGAGATGCCGAAGCCCTGCAATTCCTTGACGGAATGCTGCGTCGGCTTCGATTTGTGCTCGCCCGACGCCTTGAGATAGGGCACCAGCGTCACATGGATATAGAGCGTATTTTCGCGCCCGACCTCCGTGCGGAACTGCCGGATTGCCTCCAGAAACGGCTGGCTCTCGATGTCGCCCGTTGTGCCGCCGATCTCCGTGATGACCACATCCGCATTGCCCTTTTCGCCGACGCTGTAAATGAAACGCTTGATCTCATCGGTGATGTGCGGGATAATCTGCACTGTGCGCCCGAGATATTCGCCGCGGCGCTCCTTTTGCAGCACATTTGCATAGACCTTGCCCGTTGTCAGATTGGAAAAACGGTTCAGATCCTCGTCGATGAAGCGCTCATAGTGCCCGAGGTCTAGATCGGTTTCTGCGCCGTCCTCGGTGACATAGACCTCGCCGTGCTGATAGGGGCTCATCGTGCCGGGATCGACATTGATATAGGGATCGAGCTTCTGCGCCGCAACCTTCAGACCGCGGCTTTTGAGCAGCCGCCCGAGCGATGCCGCCGTGATGCCCTTGCCGAGCCCCGACACCACACCGCCTGTTACAAAAATATACTTCGTCATCGTGCGCACCTCAGTTTGCGACATACATCTGCTTGTAGGGGTTGCCGCTGTCCGGCGTGACCAGCGTGAATTCCGCATTCAGAATCGCATCGGGATCACCGCCGAAATGCGCACAGTATTCCTCGATATGGCAGCGGATCTCCGCGAGCTCCTCCGGCGCTGCAATGCGGTGATGCACCTGATGGGGGAAGTGGATGCCCGCGCAGTCCGAGCGCAGGAACAGCTTGCCGCCGTGCATGCCCGTGCAGGGGAAATTGCTGACGATCGGCTTTTCGCCGCCAGAGAGCCCGAGCACGATGATGATGCCGCCCGCCTGATATTCACCGAGAAAGCTGCCCGTTCTCCCGCCGATCACCATAACCGGGATCTTGTCCTGATACGCTTTCATGTGGATGCCCGCGCGGTAGCCCGCATTGCCCTTGACAAAGATCTTGCCGCCGCGCATCGCATAGCCTGCCGCGTCGCCGATATTGCCGTGTACGATGATTTCTCCTGCATTCATCGTGTCGCCGACGGCATCCTGTGCATTGCCGAAGGTCTCGATCACGGAGCCGTTCAGATAGGCGCCGAGCGCATTGCCTGCAATGCCGTTGATTTTCACATATTTCCCTGCGGTGCCCGCCGCGAGAAAGCGCTGCCCGATGCAGCCTGTCAGCGTGATCTCACGGTCGGCGGTCTCCCGCAGTTTTTCGTTGAGCTCCTGAAACCCGAGCTCTGCTGCATGCAGTTCCATTCAGACAGCTCCTTTCAGTACATGTTCGCGGTAATCCGCACCCATTGCCGCAAGCTGCGGCTCGATCCGCAGCCGCGCAAAATCCACCGACGAGAGCGGTGTCTGATTCCGGATCAGCGCGGTGTAAATGCCCGTTCTGTGCATGTGACCGATCAGCATGAAGCCCGTCAGTCTGTCATTCTTCACAAAGAGGCGCTTGATATGCGTTTCGTCCGCTTCTTCGTACATTTCGCAGCCATCCGGCTGTGTGCCTGCCGTGTGGCAGTGCAGCCCGAAGAATCCGATGGAATTCATCGGGATCGCGTTGTCAAAGACCGCCGCGCCGCCCGCCATATTGACGCCTGCGGTGTGCCCCTGCATATAGGCATTCGGCATGAGCGCCATCACCTTGACGGAATCGGAGGAAATGTCGTGATACTCCGTGCAGTCGCCCGCAGCGTATACATCCGGAAGGCTTGTTTTGCAGGCATCATCGGTCAGAATGCCGCGGTTCACATCGCCGCCCGCGTTCTTTACAAGTGCCGTGTTTGCCCGCACGCCGACCGCAAGCACCAGCACATCAAAGTCAACGGTCTCGCCGCTTTGCATGACCGCCTTGCTGCCGCGGAATTCCTTTGCGCTTGTGCCGAGCAGAAACCGGATGCCGTTTGCTTCGAGATGCTTCTGCATCATCGCGGCGCATTTGTCATCAAGAATCGACGAGAGCACACGCGGCGCAAGGTCGCAGACGGTGATGCTGCCGGCGCGACCGTGCAGGCCCTCTGCGCATTTCAGCCCGATCAGTCCCGCGCCGATGATGAGCACGTTCGATTCCGGCGTGACCGCCTGTTCAATCGCCAGTGCATCGTCAACGGTCATGAATGCAAACTGTTTCTCCACTGTTTCCAGTCCCTGCATCGGCGGCACAAACGGAGAAGAACCCGTGCAGACGCACAGCGCGTCATATGCGATTATTTCGCCGCTGTCCAGTGTGATTTCCTTCGTATCTGCGGAAATTTCGATGGCCGTTCTTCCAAACGCGACAGAGACATGATTATCCGCATAGAATGTTTCGCTGCGGTAACGCATGCGCTGCAAATCGGTTTTATGTTGCAGATAATAGGAGATCAGCGGGCGGCAGTAGACCGGGTGCTGCTCCGCCGAAATGACAGTGATGCTGCCCGCTGTATCGACTGCACGGATGCCTTCTATGCAGCCTGCCGCCGCAGCACCGTTGCCGATGATCACATACTGCTTCATTCCGCTTCCCCCCGTTCCTCATAGACGATCGCACCGTTCGGACAGCCCTTGACACAGGCAGGTGCACCGCAGGTATTCTTCATGCAGAGCTCGCATTTCTGTGCCGCGCCGCCCTCGTCCTCGACAACGCAGCCGTAGGGACAGACCAGCACGCAGGTCAGGCAGCCGACACATTTGCTGTGATCAATTTCGATGACGCCGTCCTTCTTTGAGATCGCGCCCGCAATGCAGCTTTTCACGCAGATCGGATCGGTGCAGTGGCGGCAGGAGACCGCGTAGGTGATGCCGTCTGCATCCGTTTCGACCTGAATGCGCGGATGAATCTCCTTCCCGCGCAGCGCCTTCACCATATCCGTCATGCCGGAATTTGCAAACGCGCAGTTGTATTCGCAGAGACGGCACCCGAGGCACCATTCCTCTTTCACATAGATTCGTTTCATGGCTCATTCCCCCGCATGTGCAATTCCGAGTATTTCCAGTTCCTTTTCCGTCAGCCCGACGCCGCGCAGCATCAGGCGGTTGCCGCGCAGGGCTTCGATGGAATTGATGCCCATGCCGCCCATCAGTTCCTTGATCTCATGCCGCCAGGCGTCCATCAGGTTGATGAGCCGCTGCGAGCCGATATCGGGATTCAGGCGCTTGACCAGATCGGGGCGCTGTGTCGCAATGCCCCAGTTGCACTTGCCCGTGTGGCAGCTCCGGCAGAGGTGGCAGCCCATCGCAAGACATGCCGCGGTCGCGATATAGCAGGCATCGGCACCAAGCGCGATTGCCTTGACCACATCGGATGCGGAGCGCACGGAGCCGCCGCAGACGATCGACACATTGTTGCGGATGCCCTCATCGCGCAGACGCTTATCGACTGCCGCGAGGGCGGGCTCAATCGGAATGCCGTCATTGTCGCGAATTCTTGTCGGGGCTGCGCCGGTGCCGCCGCGGAAGCCGTCGATGGCGATGATATCCGCGCCGCTGCGTGCGATGCCGCTTGCGATTGCCGCAATATTATGCACCGCCGCGACCTTGACGATGACAGGCAGGCGGTATTCCGTCGCTTCCTTCAGCGAATAGACAAGCTGCCGCAGATCCTCGATCGAATAAATATCGTGATGCGGCGCAGGGGAGATTGCGTCACTGCCCTCGGGGATCATGCGCGTCTTGGCAACATCGCCGACTGCTTTTGTGCCGGGCAGATGTCCGCCGATGCCGGGCTTTGCGCCCTGTCCCATCTTGATCTCGATGGCAGCGCCCGCCTCAAGATAATCCTTGTGTACGCCGAATCTGCCCGAGGCGACCTGTACGATTGTATTCTTGCCGTATTTGTAGAAATCCTCGTGCAGACCGCCCTCGCCGGTGTTATAGCAGATGCCGAGCGCGGAGGCGGCGCGTGCAAGGCTCGCGTGTGCGTTGTAGCTGATTGAGCCGTAGCTCATCGCCGAGAACATGACCGGCATGCTGAGCGTTAATTGCGGCGCGAGCTGCGTGTTGAGCGTGCCGTCTGCATTGCGGGTGATGTGCTCGGGCTTTTTGCCGAGGAACACCCGCGTTTCCATCGGCTCTCTGAGCGGGTCGATCGGCGGGTTCGTCACCTGCGAGGCATTGATCAGGATCTTGTCCCAGTAAACGGGCAGCGGGTTCGGGTTGCCCATCGAGGAGAGCAGCACACCGCCGGTCTCCGCCTGCCGGTAGATCTCCTTGATCGTCTGATCGGAGTAGTTTGCGTTCTCGCGCAGGCGGCAGTCGCTCTTGACGATTTTCAGCGCCCGCGTCGGACACAGTGTCACGCAGCGCTGGCAGTTCACGCACTTCGATTCATCGGAGAGCATCACCTTGCCGTCTGCGTCATACCAATGCACTTCATTTGCACACTGCCGTTCACATACGCGGCAGCGGATGCAGCGGCTGTCATTGCGCACCACTTCAAATTCCGGGTAGAAGTTCAAAACGCTCCCTCCTTCACTCTTACGATCACCGGCTCACCGCCCGCGGGCGACCAGATGTTCCTGATATCCGGCGCCATCACGCGGATCGCGGCTTCCTCGCTGGCAATGTAGACCATATCATCCTGTTCGCCGATCACCATAGACCGCAGCTTCAGTCTGTCGTTGAGCGCCATCAGACCGCCCTCAAAGCCGAGGATGATCGAGAACGGACCCGTGACCAGCAGGCTCGGGAACACATTGCGCAGGTAGGTATACATCTGCTTTTCGGCTTCCGGCTTTGCGTCGATCGTTGACCAGAACGGCGCCGCAATGACAGCCGCGGTTTCCTCTAGCGTCAGCCCCTGCCGCCGCAGCAGATAATCTGCGATGTATGTGATGACCTCTGTATCCGTTTGCAGGGTGCATTTGTAGCCGTACATCTCAATGAAGCGGCGGTTCGCGTCATAGGACGAGATCTCGCCGTTGTGCACGATGGAATAATCGAGCATGCAGAACGGATGCGCACCGCCCCACCAGCCCGGCGTATTTGTGGGGTATCTGCCGTGCGCCGTCCAGCAGTAGGCTTCATATTCCTCAAGGCGGTAATATCTGCCGACATCCTCCGGGAAACCGACCGCCTTGAACGCACCCATATTCTTGCCGCAGGAGAAGACATAGCTGCCGTCGAGCTGTGCATTGATGCGGTTGACGGTGCGCACAACCAGCTCCTTTTCGTCGATCTGCAAATGCCGCAGCACAGACTGCATCGGCGAGACAAACACGCGGCGGATGATCGGTTCATCGGTGATCTGCGGAATCTTCCGCACCTTGATGTGCTCATCCTGCACAATCTCGAAATACTCCTTGAGCAGCGTCATGCACTCGTTCTGACATGACTTGTCATTGAAGAAGATATGCAGCGCATAGAAGTCCTTGTATTCGGGATAGATGCCGTATGCCGCGAAGCCGCCGCCCAGACCGTTCGAGCGGTCGTGCATCGGCACCATGCTCTGAATGATCTGCTCGCCGTTCATGCGTCTGCCGTCGCGTGAGATCATCGCAGAGACCGCGCAGCCCGAGGGGATGCGCACCTGACCTTCCAGTGGGATCATCTCAAATTCCTCCTTGCACAGAAAAAGGGCGTCCATTTGAAGACACGGAGTCCGTGTTCCTCAAATGAACGCCCTTGTTCATTTCATTGTCGATATTATAGCACATTGTGAAAGTTTTGTCAATATCCGGCAGACAGTTTTCCGCTTCCGGTGCACGATTTCAGCGGGAAAACCAGAATCGGCGCAAATTTGCGCAGAGAAAACTGTATGTTTCCACAACACGCCCGCAAAAACGATGCAAACGGAAGCAGCGGACAGATGCGCTGACCTGTCCGCTGCGGGATTCCTGTTATCCGACTCTGCCGTCCAAGAAGCTGTTGATCAGCACATGCTTCAGCTTTGACAGATCGGCGGCATTCAGTCTGCCGTTGCCGTCAAAGTCGCCCGCTTTCCAGTCAATCATCTTGCTGTCAGTATCAGCGAGCAGCCATCTGTGCATGATGACAGCATCTGCGATGGAGAGACCGCCGTCTGCGTCAACATCGCCGGTTGCCAGCACGGCAGGCGTGTTATTTGCATCCTGCATGAAGGAGATGACCCATGCGAGCGCCGCATTGCTGCTGAGCGATGCCGCATTCGCCGACCATGCCTCCGGGTTGTCTGCATAGATGCGCTGAGACGGAACATCCGGCTCTGCGTAGTACAGGCCGAGCGCTCTCATGGCAGGATCAAATGCACTGCCGTTCGGGCCGCTGACGATCACGCCGTCGGGTGCCTTCGGGTATGCGGGGGAAAGTGCATGCACCCAGAATGTGTGCATCGGGTTTTCCGCGTGATAGCTGCCGTATCCGGTGACAAAGGAGAACGAGAGCGGGTTGCAGCCGAAGAGATAGTCAAGCCCCTTCACAACGCCGTTCAGGTAGTCTGTGTTTGCGGTTTCATCGTAGGCATATGCCATCACCATCATATTGCGGAGTGCAAATGTGTTGGAGTCAAATTCATAGCCGTAGAGGACGATCTGCGTCGGGTCCGAGGGATCGCCGGAGCCGGTGCCGGGGCCGTCATACTTGTACGGTGTGCCGTAGCCCTGCGTGCGCACGGTGTAGGAGTAGTCGTCTGCGGCAGCGATCAGAGAATCTCTGAGCGAAGCGGCTTCCTCTGCGGGGAGCAGATCCTTGTGCAGCAGCAGCGAGAGCGAGCCCATCGCGCCGGTATTTTCTCTGCGGAACGGCGTATAGGAGCCATTGTCTGGGAAATCATTGCTGTCATTCAGATAGGTGCAGCGTAACGGAACCTCGAACGCCTTTAAGTAGCCGGTGAGATCGGTGAGGTAGGTATCTGCATCCTGCTCATTCATTGCCTTTGCGGTGAGATAGAGCTCGCATGCTGCCCAGTAGGCATCGTCCCAAGTCTCCGGGTCATAGTCCGGGAGCCATTCGGGTGCGAAGAACGGGATTGCGCTCATCTGATCGCCGGCGCCCAGATACACATAATTGCGCTGATACGCATGATAGGCTTCCCTTGCGCCTTCGAGGAGCTTTGCGGCATAGTCCGCGTCATAGGGTGCCCAGAGTCTTGCTGCCTGTGCAGCGACCGCTGCATAGCTGAGCGTTGCGGCATAGGTCGGCGGCAGCACGGCATACACGGCTTCTTCATCCTGATCGTAGGCAAAGCGGTAGGGGTCGATCCCGACGCCGCAGATTCCGTGATAATAGAGCCCTGCGTAATCGCCGTATGTCTTCGAGTCAGACGACACACGCAGCTTGGACATGAAGTCCAGCTCCCGGCTGCATTCATCGAGAATATCGGGCACCTGATTCTTGTTCTCCGGGATGACGACCGTGCCGGAGCCGTCTGCAAATTTTGCCTTGCCGTCCTCTGTTCCGATCGCACGCTCATACATATTCTGGAGCGTCCAGACGGCGAGACCGCCCTCTGTCACGGATTTGTCGTAGGAATCGGATTCATACCAGCCGCCGTTTCCGAGGAGCGTGGCGGAGCTGAAGGTCTTGACATCGTAAGGTGTCATGGTGTCCGTGTTTTTCCAGCCGTCCAGCACATAGCCGGTCACAGCCGTGAGGTCGCCCGCATGTGCAAGCTCAGAACGATTGCCGGAGGTGATGTATTCCGCGCTGATGTCGTCATTTGCGCGGCTCTGATAGAAATAGTTGATCGCATTTGTCAGCAGATCATGCCCCGATTCGCTGTAAAGATCATCGGCGATGCGGAAGGGATACGACTGCCATTCCTTGCCCACGATGCGGATATAATATTCGCCCGGCTGATCGAATTTCGAGAAGTCGATCTCGCAGACTGTGTCGCCGGAATCCTTGTCCTCCGTCGGATTTGAGGTCCAGTTTGAATACACGGCCTTTCCGTCGGAGACCCGCACGATCTCATACTGGTATCTGCCCTCCAGCGTGATCGACGGTGCATCGGGCAGGAGATCGCCGCCGTTGTCGCCCAGCACCGCGATCTTTGCAAGCTGCGGGAAATAGCCGATCTGGTTGACGGAGATATAGTTGTTTTGGAGGTCGCTTTCTCCGCGTGTGCGGTAGCCGAAATCCCATCCGGTGCCGCAGGGACCGTCAGAGGTGGTGTCCTCGATTGTCATTTCATCGAACCAGATCTCATCGCCGTCCTGCGCATTTCCGCCGTGCCCGAGTGTGTCATTTGCATACGCGAAGCGCCAGACGGCAGCCTCAATATCCTCTGTCGGTGTGAAGGTGCCGGTGAAGGTCTGATACTCCGTTGTGAGCTTGACCTCAGTGGGCCACTGTCCGCCCATATCGGGACCCATGTGCATATCCATGCTGGAGCCGTCCAGCACGAAATACCATGCATCGTCCCGGACATTGCTGATATGCGAAAGGAGCTCCAGACCGTTTCGCGAAGCCTTCGCCTTGAAGCTGACCTTGTAGACATGTTTCTGCTTGAAATCGAGATTTCTGTGCCGGAACTGCAAGTCCCAGTATGCCGATTCGGCGCCATGTGAAGTGATGATCCGGATGTGTGCGGCTCCGTCGTCAATGTCGAACTGCTGCTTTGCCGGGAGTGTTCCCACAGCCTGCCAGGGCGCGATCTTGAAGTCAAAATTGCCTTCGCCGAGCAGCTCATATGCCCCGGCACGGAGCGGCTCTGCCAGATTGACAGCAGCCGGCACAGCCATTGCGGCAGCCAGAACGCCCGCAATGAGTTTCAGATTTTGTTTACGCATAAAATTCCCTCCCATTTGTCATATCGTTTCACGCAGCAGATGCGGTACAACACCGGCTGCATAGATTCCCCTGAAATCATGGTGTCACTGCGAATTTCTCTATGCTCCATTATAGCACCGAATGCTGTGCAAGTCAATAGAATTCATCGAAATTTAATTCTTTTTCTGTATTGTTCGTGTCAAAAAAGCCCGCCGCCTGCAAGGATGCAGACAGCGGGCAGGGAGGGATTTGGCATTGTCAGCGGATGCGCGGCAGGGGATTCCGGCATCCGTGTCCGGTTATCGGAGTGTCGAGCGGATGACCTCGCTGCGCTTGATCATGAAATCGACGATGGAGACCTGGTCGCCGCCGTAGGAGAACAGGCCGCCCTGTCCGCCCCACATGCCGCCCCAGATACCGCCCCACATGCCGCCGTCGCCTCCGCCGACCTGTAAACCGTTCGGGCTCTTTGCGATGTTGCTCTCGAACTGGTCTGCGGTAAAGAGACCGCGCGGGTCAGCCTGCACATGGCTGCGGATGAGGGAGGCAAAGCCGTTCACGGTCTTTTCGGGGTCACTGTAAAAGCGCATGATCTGATTCACATAGCCGTTATACAGCGTCTTGTATTCCGGCACGGCAAGCAGCTTTGTCAGCAGCGGACGGCGGTTTTCGTCCGCCTGGTACATGCCGGTGTTGATATCGGAATTGACCGATGCGCCGTAATCCATGAAATTGCCGAGCGAGAGGTTATAGTCCCAGCCGACATAATACAGCTTTCCTTTGTTATACTCCACATAGTAGTTGTGCGGCATCTGCCCGTTGTAGCTGTCGTAGTTGCAGAGCGCCGCATTGACGGCAAAGCCCTTGAGGAAGCTCGGCACATCAATATAGTCCTCGATGAATTTGTAATTCTGCGGCGTCACCTGATTGATCGCCGTCACGAGATCGGAGATATGCTTAAGGTCATAGTCCGTGCCGAATTTGACCTCGAAATTGTTGAGCGCCATGTCCGGTGCGAAGGTGCAGTCATAGTTCTGTCCGACATCTGCCGCCTTGTAGAGCACGGCATCGTCATCGGTTGCGAGCCGTTCGCCGAGCGTGGTGCCGGGCTGCTCTGCAAGGAAATAGAAGCTGTAGAGCTTCCCGTTCAGATACATGTCTGTGTAGGAGCAGACAGGCGCATAGGCTTCCAGCTCCTCCATCGCGTTGTAGCAGAGAATATCACGCATGCAGGAGGGGTCCGAATACATGTTGTTCATGCAGAATTCCGTGAGCCCGTGATAATTCTGATACTTGTCATATTTGTCCATCTTGATGCGGAAGCTGTATTTGTCTTTGCCCGCCTGATAGATGAACATATTGGAGCTGTGCCCCTTTGTGCGGATGCCGACATTTTTGTATACCTCGCCGTCGATGGTCACATCGCAGGGATAGTATTCCTCATCCTGCGAATGTGCGAGGAAATCCTGCCACTGTGCATCGGGCATCGTCACTTCGACCTTGTGTACCTCACGCTGGCTGAAGAAATCGCCGTAGAGCAGATCCGCGTGATCGGTGTTGTTGACGCCGGTGTAATCTGCGCTGCCCGAAAGACGGAAGGTCTGCCCGCCGCTGTATTCGACCCGGATGCCGCCCGCATAGAGCGCATAGTCTGTGCCTGCGCTGAGACCGGGCGCGGAAATGATCGCATAGCGGTATTTTTTCAGCGCGTTGAGGTCATAGACTGTTTTGCCGGAAACGTCCGTCAGCGCGATCGGATTGTTCTTTGCCCATTCCTTGACAAAGGTCACCTGCATGGAGGGCTGTGCGGTTGTGCCGAGGCTTTTGCACGCCTCGTCGGTCGCGGTTGCAAGAATCGTGCAGCCGTCGAGCGTGACCGCACCGCCGGCTTTCAGGCTGCGGTCGCCGCATGCCTGCACGGTGCCGCCGGTGAGATCCATCGTTGTCTCGGACTGCAAAGCGTCCTTGCCGGATTTGATCTGCACGGTGCCGCCTGTGACCGCGAGCGTGCCCTTTGTCGATTTGATGCCGTCGCCCTCGGTGTCGATGAAGATGCTGCCGTCCTTGACGGTGACCGATGTTCTGCCGCGGACGGCATCGCCGTTTTCGGTCGTGACGGTGACGCTGCCACCGTTCAGCTTGAGATCGTTGTTGCAGTGGATGCCGTAAGCGTCACCCGCGCTGATCGAGAGACTGCCCTCGCCCTTGACGGTGAGATCATCCTTTGCGTGCAGCACGGCAAATGTCGGCTCGATCTCCGCGGCGGGTGCCTCTTTGCCGTCGGAGAGGGTGTTTTCCTTGCCTTCGACGAGATTGACGGAGGTGTTCTCCGCGTTCTCGACCATGATGCAGGGCGCGTCCGGGTTCGTCATGCTGACGCCGCTGAGGAAGAGCTTGACGGTTTTGGTGTCAACGGTCTCGTCGGGAACCTGCACAAGAATCTGCCCGCCCGTGATGCTGCCGTCGATGTAATAAGTGCCGGAAGCGTCGATGACGGCAGTCTTCCCGCTGACGGTGATGTGGTCGCCCTCATAGGTGATGCCGCTGTCCTTCAGATGAATATAGCGCGGCTCCTCCGGCTGAGTCATCAGCAGGCGCTTCAGCAGCGTGAGATCGGCGGCATTCAGCCTGCCGTCGCCGTTGAGATCGCCGGATTTCCAGTCAGAGAGCGTGTCGGTCTGCCGCAGCAGCCACGACTGCAAAAGCCGGGCATCCGCAGCATTGACGCTGCCGTCTGCGTTGAGATCGCCCGTGAGCGCTGCCCCGGCGGGCAGGGCGCCCGGAAAAGCCTGCACGGCAGCCGCTGAGAGAAGCAGGGCAGCCGCCTTGCAGCAAGTTGATTTGATCTGTCTGATTTGCATGAGTTTACCCCCCGTTTGCGCCGGACTGTGCCGCGCTGTATCCTGCGGCACAGCCGGTGCGGATTTGATTCTTTCGGCTCAGTAAAGCCATTTATTTGTAAATGTATTCCAGATGGGATCGCTGTTCTTCGGAAGCGCGAAGACTGAGGTTTGCAGCTTCGAGAGATCGTCCTTCGGCTCAATGCCGTATACATGCCGGTCGAAATACTGACACATGTATTTCATATCCTCCTCGATGACCGCATGCCCGCTCAGGTGGACATTGATTGCGAGATGATCGGAGAGCCCGAGATAATCCCAGACATGCCGCATCCCGAGATAGCTCATCCACATCGACGGCGCATTGACCCAGTTCTCGCCCTGACAGGATGCGATGATGAACAGATAGCGGTTCGGGTCTGCGCAGAGAGCGCCGAGCATATGCTGATCGACCGGGAGCTGCTGCGGATCGCGGAACTCGAGAAAGCGCGTGTTGAACCAGCCCTGTTCGCCGGAAGACTGCAAGTTGCTGAGCGGCTCGTTCGCATCATAGGTATATGACGCGCTGCCGCCCTTCGAGGAGAAGTCATAGGTCTTGCCCTCGGATTTGTAGCGGTAGAGCGCGAGACCGCCGGCACCCGAGCAGGAGGGCGCTGTCATCTTGAAGCGCGTGTCGAAGGCGCCGCAGACTGCTGCCGCCTTGCCCCAGCGGGAAACGCCGGTGACGATTGCGCTTTCGGGATTGATGCTGAGCTCCTCTGCCGCGCCGTTATAGAGCGCATCGAGCACCTTGCTGCATCCCCAGCTCCACGCCATCAGCACGCCGGTCTGCTCCTCCCATGTATTCCCGTAGGGATAGAGGTCATAGAAGGGACCCTTGTGCGCGTTGCTGTCCTCTGCGACATAGTTGTCCATCAGCCCGCCGATCGTGATGACGGCATAGCCGTTTGCGGTCGCGGTCGATTCGGAAATGTTCGAGTGCATGCCGATGATGACCGGCGCGCCGCCCTCATGCCGCACCTTCGACGGCAGGCTGATATTTGCCGGGAAGGATGTGGTCTTTCCTGTGCTGATGCGCCTGATCTTGACCGTCATCTTGTTGCCGCTGATCGAGTAGGTGACCTCATCGTCCGAGCCGTCGCGCCATTTGCCGTACATGTAGTATTCGTACTGGCAGCTCATCTCGCTTGCCCGTGCGACCCAGTCTGCGGCAGATGCGACCTCAGAGCCGTCCGTAAAGACAAAGGGGTCGGGGATGTCGCTGCTCTTTGGAAGCCCGCTGACAGGCGTGAAGGCATAGCTTTTCTCGATGCTGTCGCGGTCAAAGCCGGTGAGCGGTCCGATCTCCGCCTTCTCGGCCGGGAATTCTTCGATCTCTGCGGTGAGAAACTGCATCATCAGCTCCGCATCCCGCACGGTATACTGTCTGTCCTGATTGATGTCCGCTTTCTTTTTCACGCTGCTGTCAGAGAAGCCGTTCATGAGCCCCGCCTTCAGCAGCGAAAGGTCTGCCGCATTGATCTTCTCGTCGCCGTTCAGATCGCCGCGTACAAAGCGCTTCGGCTTTGCGCCCTCGATCACAGTGCCCTCCGGCGCCGCGATCACCTCGTCCACATAGAAATCTGCCGTGTCTTCCTTTGTCTCGACATAGAGCAGCAGATCCGTTGCGCCCGCCGGGATCTCATAGGCGGTATTCGCGAGCTGGATCCAGCCGTCCTCGGGCGCGGGAGCATTTGCGATGCCTGCGTAGTTCGTCTTGCCTGCCGCGTCGGCATATTCCAGCGTCAGGCAGAGGGTTGTGCCGCTGCTCCCTTGATGCAGCACATTTGCGCTGAAGCTGTATGCCGTGCCCGGCTTGAATTCGGCGGTGCTGAGCGGCTTTGCGGCGCCGTTCCACGATGCGGAACGCCCGGTCACAGAGAGTGACCCGCTGCCTTCATAAGCCGTGCTGTGCGAGACGGCGGTCTTTGCCGCGCCGCGCCCGCTCCAGCCGGAAGCACCGTCCTCAAAGCTGTCGCAGAAGATATAGCCGGTATCCTCCGCGGCTGCGGGAAATGCGCCGGCAGCGGCGGGCAGCAAAAAGGCTGCCGCAGCAAGCAGCGCACACCTCCTGCGTGCGTTTGACAGTAGCATATAAGATTCCTCCCCGGTTTCCTGTTTTCTTATTTCTGTTTTTATCTGTTTTTGTATGCGACTGCGGGATAAATGCTGACCTGAACCCCCTTTCCGTTTTGTAGAATGACTGCCCGTGCGGCAGTGCCGGTACAGAGCCGCACGGATATAAAAACAGCCGCACAGATTCCGTGTGCGGCTGTTTCTGACAGTTTCAGGGCAGATGGATTTGCTCCTCACCTGATTCACGGCATGAAACACCGCGCAGCAATCCTGTTGATTCTGCGTGCGTTTCCCCTAACATCAAACAAGAGAAAAATTCTGTCATCCCATTTTATACTCTCGGGATAATTTTACGTCACTATTATTATAGCATATCTACCCGAATTTGTCAAGCCTATCGGGAAATTTTATACAGTCTCGGGCTATGTCAGCCGGTATGTGCGGATAAAGGCATTCACATCGGCGCCGCTCTGCATATACCGCAGCAGGATTTCCGCGCAGGCACGGCTGTCGCTGTCCGCCTGATGGTGGTCGAGCGCGATGCCGAAATAATCGCACATCACATCAAGATTGTGCCGCATGCCCGGCAGAAGCCGCCGCCCCGCCTGCACCGTGCAGAGATATTTTGCAGCCGGCTTCCATGTGATATGATAATCGTGCAGGCATTTTTTCAGCACACCCATATCAAATACGGCGTTGTGCGCGACCAGAATCCCGCTGTTCATGAGCGGCTCGATCTCTGCCCAGAGCGCCGCGAAATTCGGCGCGCCCTGCACGGTTTCCGCGCTGATGCCCGTGAGTTCCGTATTGAAGCGGTCAAACCGCGCCTCCGGGTCCACATATGTAAAAAAGGAATCCGTGATCCTGCCGTCCGCGATCACGGTGATGCCGATTGCGCTCATGCGGTTGTTATAGCGGTTCGGCGTTTCCACATCAAAAACAATGTATCGCATCCTGTCTCCTTTGCGCTGTGCGCCTGATCCTTTTTCTCTCAGTATAGCATATGTTCCGCAAAAACGCAAGCCTCGCCGCGTTTTCGGCGCAGAAAAATCCCCCGATGTCTGTACCGTCGGGGGACTGTGTTCTGATTACCGCACCAGCAGCACCATTGCCATCATGGTGAAGAGCATGGCACCCTTGATGACGAGCGCCAGCACGATGTTGACGGCGCTTGTGCCGCCCGCAGAGTGCATCTGCGCGTGATACTCTGCCTCAGAGGATGCGGAGCTGCGGATTCTGCCCGCACGCTTTGCGGCGAAGCGGAAATAGAGATAATTCGCAAACAGGCAGGCAACCGTCTTGAAGATCATCCAGATGATGCCGCTGATGCTGTATATCTGCTGAAAGAGCGCGGTCTCCACATCTGCCCACGGGATCGAGATGTTCATATACTCCGCGAAATAGAGAATCGCCGTCGGGATGTTGAGCACGACATTCAGCAGCATCGTGCCGAGCGAAAGCAGCCACATCTTCCGGTTTGCGAAATAAAATTCCGGGAAGAGCAGACAGACGAGATTGAACGAAAATTTCTTTCCGGTCTTCTGCATGAAGTGGAACAGCGGCAGATAATAGAATTTATTGGTCGAGACAAATTCTGCCACATCGCGCATGGATGCACCGCCGATCTGCTCATTCGGATCAAGCCCGATGCAGGGGTCTGCGGGATTCAGGCGCACGCCGTCATAGAGCCCGGCGTTGATCATGCGGTCGCCGTTCCGTTCGCGGTCTGCTTCCTGCTCTGCTTCCTCAGCACGCTTTTCTGCGGAGCGCTCTTCAGCCGCTTTCTGCTGCCGGTCGAGCTGCCAGCTTCCGCCGCTGACATGCAGCGGGGCATTGATGCAGCGGCCGGTTTCCTTCCAGCATGCGCGGTGATAGGGTGTGCCGCATTCGGGGCAGGTGACGATATCGTCGGTCTCGGTGAAGGCCTGTCCGCAGATGAGACAGGGCTGACCCTGATAATCCTGCATATATTTACTCCTTCCGGGAAATTGTCTGATCTGACTGTTTTATTGTACCATATTCTCTGCGGTTTTACAAGTGCCGCAGCAGAAGTTTCACGCAATGTTCACATCACATGGGCACAAAGTCGATCTGTCCGCTGTTGACATCTGCGCGGACACAGCGCACGCGCATCATCTGCCCGAGCGAGAAGGTCTGCCCCGTGCGGATGCCGCGGACTGCGTAGAAGCCGTCGCAGGTGTATTCGTCATCCGGCAGCATTTCCATTGCGATCATGCCCTCTGCGGTGTTCGGCAGCATGACATAGATGCCGTAATCGGACACGCCTGAGACCTGTCCCTCGAAGTCTTCGCCGAGATGCTGCTTTGCCCATTCCGCTCTGTAACGGTCGTCGCAGTCGCGCTCAAGCTGTAATGCCCGCTGCTCGGTTGCAGTGCCCGCCTGCGCTGCCGCCTCTGCAAATCCGCGCATTTCAGTGACTTTTTCACCGTCAAGATACGCCGACAGAATGCGGTGTACCGCCAGATCGGGATAGCGGCGGATCGGGGAGGTGAAATGTGCGTAGTCTGCGAGCGCCAGCCCGAAATGCCCGATCGGATCGGTCTCATAATCCGCTTTCGACATGCTCCGCAGCACCATCTGATGCACAGCGGCTTTCAGCGGGGTGTCATTCGCATTTTTCAGAATCTGCGCGTAATCCTTCGGCTTCGGCTTGTCGAGCGCAGGGTGCTTCACGCCGAGCAGATCGAGCATCTCCGCCAGACGGATTGCCTTGTCTGCGGGCGGCTCCGCGTGCACACGGTAGACAAACGGCATATGCTGTGCCTTTGCCGTGCGTGCGGCAGCTTCATTTGCAAGCAGCATGCACTCCTCGATCAGCTCCTCGCCCGGACCGCTCTTTCGCGGCAGAATCTCCGTACACACGCCGTTTTCATCGAGCGCAAATACGCTTTCCTCCGTTTCGATGGCGGGTGCACCGCGCTGTATGCGCCGCATGCGCCGCTTCTCCCGCAGCTCATTGAGCAGCAGCAAAGAGGGGAGCACCGCCGCATATTTTGCCTGTATTTCCGCGTCTGCCGTCCCGCCGAGCAGCGCATTCACCTCGCGGTAAACGCCCTTGACCTGCGAGCGGATCACAGTCTTGCGGAATTCCCATTTTTTCAGCTCGCCGTCTGCATCGAGCTCCATCAGCGCGGAGAGGGCGAGCCTGTCCGCATCGGGATGCAGCGAGCAGATGCCGTTGCTCAGCGCCTTCGGCAGCATCGGGATCACCTGATCGGCGAAATAGATGCTGGTGCCGCGTGCGATGGCTTCGGTGTCGAGGACAGAATCCATCGTGACATAGTGCGAGACATCCGCGATATGGACACCGAGCCGGTAACCGCCTGCGGTCTTTTCAATGGAGACCGCGTCATCGAGATCCTTTGCGTCAAAGCCGTCGATCGTGAAGATGACGGGCTCACCGCCGCGCAGATCCAGTCTGCCTGCGAGGTCTGCTTCGGTGATGCCGCGCTGTTCGAGCTCCGATGCCGCATCCAGCGCTGCCTGTGAGAATTCGAGCGGCGCACCGCTCACAGCGGCAAGGGCATGCGCACATGCCTTTGCGGATTCCGCACTGCCGAGCGCGGCGTCAATGCGCATCTGATGCTCCGAGTGCCGGCTGCCGCGGACAGTGACTGTCGCGAGCACCTTCTCGCCGGCATGTGCCGTCCAGTCCTCGGCGTTGACAACGGTGAGGGTGCGCTTGCAGAGCGTATCGGGCAGGAAGCGCAGATCGCCGTCCTCTTCGATGAGCATGCCGGAGGTCTGCACCATTGCCGGCACGAGGACTGTCACGACCTCCGCTTCGGGTCTGCCGTCCCGCAGCCCGTTCGGGCGCAGCAGACAGAGGTCGCCGGGCATGGCGCCGAGCAGGTCTCTCCCGGGGACAAAGCTCTCCTCGCCGGTCTGCTCGTTCTTTGCAAAGCCGAAGGTGCGGCTCACTCGCGTGATGACCGCACGGAAATAGCCCGCAGCCTCCGCCCAGACATAGCCTGTCCTGCGCTCGGCGACAAGCCCCTGCGCCTGCATGTCCTTCAGCGCACGCAGATATGCGGCTTTGCCCTTTCCGCGGCACTTCGCTGCGAGATCGGCGCGCGAGACGGGTCTGCCGTCCGTCTTGCGTAAGAATGTCGTGATGCGGTTGACAAAATGCTGCACCTGCTCGGGATCGACGGGCTTGCCGCTGTCCTTCGCGGGTGCTTCCTTCGCCGCACGCTTCGGCGAAGGGATACTTCTGTGTGTTTTCGGGATCTTTGCCCTGCGTTTCATGTGAGATACCTCCCCTGCATGTTGATGATGCCTATGAAAAACGCCCTGTACTCCACAGGAAAGCAGAGCACAGGGCGCAGATTTCTCAGCAGATTATTCGCCGCCGAAATAGACCGGAACGATCGTCACAACGAGCGTTGCAACAAAGAACAGAACGGACAGCCAGAGGGTCCACTTCTTGAGGATCGCTTCCTTGGTGTTGCCCTCGTTCTTGCTGTAGGCGGAATCATAGCTGCCGCCGGTGATCGCGGAGGTCATGTTCTGATCCTGCTTCTGATCCTGCATCAGGCAGAAGATCACGAGAAGCACGCATGCGATCAGCAGGCAGATGCCGCCGATCAGTTCGACAATATTCATTTCCATGGATGTGATGTTCCTTTCTGTGTCCGAACCGCAGCCGGACATACTATGCCCTGAAAGAGCGATTAGTCTTATTATAGCATATCTCTGCAAAAAAAGCAAGCCTTTTTTGAAAAAATATTTGCAGTGCAGTTCTGCTTCGGAAGCGTGAAACCGCAGGAAGGAAAATACGGGGGTTTAGGGAATTGACTTTTCCCGCGCCATGCGGTATAATAATAGGTATATGCGGCAGGGGAGCACACTCTGCACCGCAGAGGAGTATAGAAATGAAAGTATTTGATTTTGATAACACACTGTATCATGGGGAAAGTGCAGTGGATCTCGCGATGTATATGATCCGGCACAACCGGCGGATCATCCGCTGGGTGCCTTATATTTTCTGGAATCTGCTGAAATATAAGCTCTGCCTGATCAGCAAGTCGGCGATGACCCGGAAGGTGGAGCGCTTCATGCGGAGCTGCATGCCGACGCGGGAGGCGCTTTATGCGCATGTGCGGGATTTCTGGAAGCACAACCGGCACAAGCTCGATGCGGACATGATCCGCAGAGTGCGCCCGGAGGATGCCATTATCTCAGCGGGACCGGATTTTCTTCTTCGGCCGATTCAAAAGCGGCTCGGCACATCGCATTTGATCTGCTCGGAGGTCGATATTGAGCGGAAGAAGGTCATCTATCTGAATTTCCGGGATCATAAGGTCCGGCGTTACCGTGAGAAATTCGGTGACACGGTGCCGGAGGCCTTCTACACGGATTCCTATAACGACCGTGCGATGATGGATATTGCAGAGCGGGTATATCTTGTGAAGAAGGGGCAGATCCGCCGCATCCGTTAAGCGGGAAGACTGCAAAGGCAGCGCATCTTTCTGGAGTTGCGCTGCCTTTTGTTTTGTATTCTGTTACGGAAGGTCAAACACGATCTTCGCAGGCTCACAGAGCAGCGCGAGCGTGTATTCGTAATCCTCGCCGTAAGAAGCAGCCATGCGGGCGGCACTCAGATGCACCGTTGCGTGCGGCACCTTTTTGAAAGCATTTACGCCGATGATCTCCGCGCCGGGGAAATAGATCTCGCGGATGCCGTCGCCGGAATTCCATGCATCGCCGCCGAACGCGAAATCATACACATAGCGGATGCTCTCATCGAAGAACAGACGCGGGGGCGGATTGCGCTTGACATAGCGGTAGAGCAGGGCATCATCCCTGCAGAAGCGGAGCATCTCCGCAGCGGGGTGGAAGATCGCCTTATCCGCAAAGCGGTTCACCCAGAAGGAGCCGTAGCCGAGCTGACGGATAAATCCGTCGCAGCGGAATACTGCCATCGCGGGGGTATTATAGAATGAATACTGCCCCATTTCCTCGATCCCGGTGCCGATCGTGACGCTCCGCAGGGCTGCTGCATCCGCGCAGAAGAAGTCGCCGATGAAGCGGCAGCTGTCACCGACCGCAAGGCTTTCCAGCTTGGAGGCGCCGCGGAAGGCGTCGTCGCCGATGCTTTCGAGCGCGGCAGGCAGTGTGATCTGCCGGAGCCCCGTGCAGTTCATGAAGAAGCGGTTGCCGATCTGCCGGACTGAGTCCGGCATGATGAGCGTTTCAATGAACATGCAGGCACCTTCCGGCTCATTGGAAAAGGCATCGTCTTCAATCGCGATGACGGGCTTTTCATGCAGCTCTGCGGGGATCGTGACCTCCTTCTGATAGCTGCGGTTGAAGCACTTTGTAATGGTGATGCCTTCCTCTTCCTCAAAGATCTCCCACTCGCAGCCGTTTGCTTCCACGATGGGCTTTGCGGGATTGGCAAAGAACGGGGAAATATCTCTGAGGTCATCCTTGCCGAATGCAAAGGAGCGCTCGAAGCCGTCATATCCGACAGCAGCCTGCTCGCTGTAATTCGGTCCGGCATCCTCGTTGTGTGTGATAAATTCCTCCTGCACTGCGGCGCGCACAGGTGCTGCACTGCGCCCTGTGATGCCGAGCTGCGAGAGCGGGCCCGGATCGACCGGGCTGCCGATCAGGTCGGGCATCGCTGCATCCTCCGGCACAGCATACTGCGCCAGCAGCTCCGTATCCGGCAGTTCGATCGCACGCACCCGCAGCATCGCCGTGATCTCCTCCAGCAGCGGCTGCGAAGATTCCTGCGGCCTGTTTGCAGTGATTTCTGTATTCTCATTTGTCCTGCATGCCGGCATGGCGTGTGCCGTCTCCGCCTCATCCGGGTGACGGTACAGTCCCGCCGTGAGCGTGTAAATGTGCTTCATCATGGTATTGAGCGAGCGGTCGTGCGGATTCAGAATGCGGGACAGTGCACGGAATTCATCCTCCGTCAGGCTGCCGTTTCCTGCCGCACAGTAGGCGCCGTAGGTCGTGTATGCAAACAGATGCTCCGGGATTGTATCCCATAATTTCTTTCCCGAATCCCCCAGCGGATCTCTGCCGTCGAGAAGCTGCCACATGATTTCTGCGGCGGGCTTGAAGTTCACATCCGAATACACAAATGCCGTATAACGCTCAAAGCACATGATCGCATAGGCGGCTCTTGCACGCAGCGGAAGATTCACAAGTCCCGGTCTGTTCATGTCTTAATCTCCTTTATGTTATGCTGTTTCGGCGAAAAGCCTTTCTTTATCATAGCATGATTTATGCAAAATGTCAAGCGCACGGGCTTGCTTTCTCCCGTCAGATGTGCTATAATAGCAGAAAACGCTGCCCGAACCGGCGGCGTTCTGAAAAAAGGAGGAAGTACATCATGAGCAATGTTTTGGTAATCGCAACGAGCCTGCGCACGGGGAGCAATTCCGATGTGCTTGCGGAGCGGCTGACTGCCGGCGCAAAGGATGCCGGGCACAATGCGGAGCTGATCTCGCTGAAGGGAAAGGAGATTCGCTTCTGTATCGGATGTCTTGCCTGCCAGAAGACGCAGCGCTGCGTGCAGAAGGATGACGCACCTGAAATCGCAGACAAGGTGCTGCACGCGGATACGCTGGTGTTCGTGACGCCGATCTACTATTATGAGATGAGCGGGCAGATGAAGACGCTGCTCGACCGCCTGAATCCGCTTTATTCCGCAGACTATCGGTTCCGCCGGGTCTATCTGCTGTCCACGGCGGCTGAGGATGAGGCGTTTGTGCCTGAGAAAGCCCTCAGCGGACTTATGGGCTGGGTCGATTGCTTTGAGAAGGCGGAGCTGACCGATTCACTCTTCTGCGGCGGTCTGACCGATGCGCGGGAAGCCTTAACCGCAGCGGCGCATCTCGATGCCGCGTATGCCTTCGGAAAAGCGCTGCTCTGAGCGGGAAAACGAATATATGTGAGCCGCCGTCTGCGACAATGCAGGCGGCGGTTTCTGCTGCGGGGGCAGATCACGCTCAGGCTGAAAACAAACTGCATTAGAATAAAATTGCTGTAATTATAACTTTCGTGCGATCTTTGCCGCCCGTTCCGCCCGCGCACCGTTATCGTCGGATTTTCTCCTCTGGCAAGCGCAATACGGAGGAAAATGAGCAGAAATGTCATGAGTTTGAAGCAAAATGTTATTCAAATTCCGACCATTTTGCGCTATAATGCAATTACAGAAGTGCTGCGGAAGGACCGCAGACAAAGATGTATGGATCTTACAGAGGGGTGATTTGAGATGAAAAAAAGGACAGTCTCTTTCATGCTGGCGCTTGCACTGACAGCGGGCGCCGTGCCGTTTGCATCTCTGAGCGCGGACGCCGCAGGGACGCAGTACGAATTTGAAAAGGGAACGATCACAGGGAGCGGCGAGAACGCGGCAGAGCTTGCTGCGGTCAAGGGCGCGAGCGGCGGCAGAACCGTCAATCTCCGCGACGGCGGCAACAGGGTCAGCCTGAATGTCAGCGCGGCAGAGGGCGGCGCACACCGCATCACACTGCGGTACAGCCAGCCCTATGACGAGCAGGGCAAGATTCAGAATGTGCTGGTCAACGGCAAAAATGTCGGCGAGATCGTCTGTGAATACACGCAGGAAGGCGAGTTCAAGACTGCCAGCGTCAACGCCGATCTCAGGCAGGGCAGCAATGACATCACCGTCGAAGCCTCCTGGGGCTGGACCTTCCTGGATGCGCTCTTGATCGAAAAGGGCAATTTCACGAATGATTCCGGCGGCGGCAGGCTCTCGAATCCGAAGGCCTCCGCGCAGGCGCAGTCGCTTTACAATTATCTCTGCGATACCTACGGGAAATATGTGATCTCCGGGCAGCAGGAATCCACATGGATGGGCAGCGAGAACTATGAGTTCGACATCATCAAGCGTGCGAGCGGAAAAAATCCTGCGCTCCGCGGTCTTGATTACATGGGTGACGATTTCTCCGGCTGCAACCGCCGCGCGAAATCGTGGTATCAGCAGGGCGGCATCGTGACGATCTGCTGGCACTGCGGTTCCGATTTCTCGGGCAGCCACACCGAAGCCATGAACACCGATCTCAACTGGAATGTCGCACTCACTGAGGGTACGGCGGAGTATAACAAGCTGATCGCCGGCATGGATAAGGGTGCAAAGGCGCTGAAGGAGCTCAAGGATGCAGGCGTGCCGGTGATCTGGCGCCCCTTCCATGAATTCGACGGCAAGTGGTTCTGGTGGGGCAAGGGCGGCGCCGACAATTTCAAGAAGCTCTGGAAGATCATGTATGACCGCTACACCAACTACTGGGGGCTCGACAACCTGATCTGGAATCTCGGCTACTGCGGCGATGTCAACGGCGGCTGGTATCCCGGCGATCAGTATGTGGATATCATCGGCGCGGATACCTATGTCAATCACACGGGCTCGCTGGCAAGTCTCTATAACAAGACTGCGCAGGTCGCGCAGAAGCCGGTCTGCCTGCATGAGAACGGTCCGATCCCGGATCCTGAGAAGATGAAGTCTGAGGGCGCAAAATGGCTGTGGTTCATGACCTGGCACACCTCCTTCATCGACAGCAATGCGCAGAATACCGCCGACTATATCAAGAAAGCATACAACAGCAGCTATATGCTGACGCTGGATGAGCTCCCTGACATTTATCATTACGGCAGCGCATCCTCCGAGGGCGACTCCGCACCTGTGTTTGAGATTGCACCGCCGGAATCCCTCCGCGGCGACCTGAACGGAGACGGTGAATTTACAATGGCTGATGTGATTCTTCTGCAAAAATGGCTCCTTGCAGTGCCGGGCACCGAGCTTGCCGACTGGAAGGCGGGCGATCTCCGCGCAGACGGCAGACTGAATGCCGCGGATCTTGTGATGATGAAGCGCGAGCTGAAGGAAGCGATCGAATCGACACCGCAGATCCCCGATGAACCCCCGAAGCAGGCGTATCAGTATGATCCCGCGAAGCAGTACAGAGAATATCCGCAGAGCTATAACAACGGTGCTTCTCAGGCGGGCAGTGTCGTGAAGGAGAGCTATGACGGCATCAACGGCAGGAATTCGCTGAATGTCTATCTGCCCTACGGCTACGATCAGAACAAGCAGTACAATATCTTCTATTTTATGCACGGCATGGGCGACAGTGAAGATTCGCTGTTCTACTATGACAACGGTCAGGCGAAGCGCCTGATTGATTCGATGATCGCAAACGGCGACATTGAGCCGATGATCATTGTGACCCCGACCTTCAACAAGGTCAGCGACAACACCTTCTACAATGCGGAGAATGTCTGGAAGGAAATCCGTCAGAGCGTGATTCCGTTTGTCGAGGGCAAGTATGCGACCTACGCAAAATCGAACTCGGAAGCAGATCTCAAGGCATCGAGAATGCACAGAGCATACGGCGGCTTCTCGATGGGCAGCGTTTCGACCTGGGCGACCTTTGAAAACTGCGTGGATATGATCGCGTATTTCATGCCGCTGAGCGGTGCGCATCACTGGGGCACCGGCAACGCGGATCCGAACGCGCTGGCAAACGCCGTGAAGAAAGCAGGGCTCAATAAGCGTCAGTTCTTCATCATGTCTGCGACCGGCACCTCCGACTTTGCAAACACCAATCTCTGCCCGCAGATCGACGCGATGAAGAATATGGATATGTTTGAGTACACCTCCGATTTCTCGAAGGGCAACCTCTGGTTCATGTATGTGAACGGCGGCTCGCACGACTGGAACTATGTCCGCCAGTATCTCTATAACTGCCTGCCGAACTTCTTCCATGAGTGACAGGCATACAAACCGGAAATACAGATCATAACGAAACGGGCTCTGCTTTTGGCAGGGTCCGTTTCAGCCTGTCCGCAAAACAAAAGGATTTTCGCTTCGGAAAGAGCCGGACGAAAGCGGATCTCCAAAAATAATGCGCACCCTCTGTACAAATCAGCGAAAATATGATAAAATAGACGTATCAGCCGCAAAGCCTGTATCCGAAATCGCGGAGCAGGGCGGCGCACATTGATAAGGAGCACAGATCATGAGACTGAATCCGTCTTTTTTGACACATGAGAGCAAGGGTGAGCACATCACCGTATCTACGGCAGGGACAGCGTTCAACGGGCTGATCCGCAGCAATCCGACTGCCGCATTTATCATTGAACTGCTGAAACAAGACACAACGGAGCATGAGATCACCGAACGGATCCTTGAAAAATACGAAGTTGACCGCCTGACTGCGGAAAAGGATGTTGCCGGAATCATCGGCAGGCTGCGTTCGATCGGAGCGATCGCCGATGAATAAGAATGCCGAAGACCTCATCTATCTGCTGTCCTGTGCGGTAAACGGCATCACGCCCGATGCAGTGCGCGTGCAGGCAATGAATCCCGAACAGCTCTTCCCGCTTGCAAAGACACATTCGCTCTGCGGTGCTGCCTATATCGCCCTGCGGCATGCGGGCACAGATGACAGGCGGTTTTCGCAGGCATATTTTATGGCTGTCCGAAAGCTCATTCTGCTCGATGCGGCGCGGAGAGAAATCTTCGCGGAATTTGAGCGCAGGGGCATCTGGTATATGCCGCTGAAGGGCGTGATCCTCCGGGCGCTGTATCCCGAAAACGGTATGCGCGAAATGGCGGACAACGATGTGCTGTTCGATGCCGGAAAGCAGGCGGAGGTCAGGGAGATCATGCGTGCGCTGGGCTATACGGAAGAGAGCAGCGGCAAATCGAATCATGATGTGTATATGAAGCCGCCGGTTCTGAATTTCGAGATGCATAAATCCCTGTTTAAGCAGTCAAGTGCATTTTATTCATACTATCAGGATCCGGAGCGGCTGATGCGTCCGGACGGGGACAGCAGGTTCGGCCGCTGTTTCTCCGACGAAGATTTCTATGTGTATATGCTCGCGCACGAATACAAGCATTTTTCCTCCGGCGGCACAGGGCTCCGCTCGCTTCTGGATTGCTATGTATTCTGCAAAAGCAAAGGGGATGCCCTTGCCTGGGACTATATCGGGGTGCAGTGCAGGCAGCTTGGCATCGCTGATTTTGAACAGGAGCAGCGGACACTTGCAGAGAAGGTCTTTTCCGCAGAGAAACACCCGGAGCTTACGGCGCGGGAGCAGGAACTGCTCTCCTATTTTCTGACCTCCGGCACCTACGGCACACTGACACGCGCCGGAGAAAATAAGGTTGAAAGAGGTTTTGCAGAATCGGGGAGCAGATCGAGAGCCGGCTATATCCTGAGAAGACTGTTCCCTGATTTTCAGCATATGCAGACATGGTATCCGTTTTTTGCAAAGCACAGACTGCTGCTCCCGGCCGGCTATCTCTGGCGGCTCATCCGTGCGCCGTTTGCAAAGAAAGATACGATCAAATCAGAAATGAAAGCGTTGTGGAAGCATGATCACACGAAAGTATCTGATCGCGGATAAGGTCGCCGAGATCACATCTGTGTATCAGGAGGTACACGATTACTGCGCCGATTACCGCTCAGACGCCCCTGCCGATTATTCTGTGACGGTTACACAGGCGGATATTGACCTTGAACGGGAAAAATCTGCGCGGGAATTCCGGCTCCGGGGCATCCCGCCGCAGCAGTTCCCGGACAGCTATCTGGAAGAGCTGGCAGTTTACCGCAGGATCGCAGAGCGCATGACAGACTATGACACGGTACTGTTTCACGGCTCTGCGGTGGCGGTGGACGGTGCGGGTTATCTCTTTACGGCGAAATCCGGCACAGGCAAATCCACGCATACCGGGCTCTGGCGGGCATATTTCGGAGACCGTGCAGTCATGGTGAACGATGATAAGCCGCTGCTGCATATCGGTGCCGGCACTGTGACCGCCTACGGCACACCCTATAACGGCAAGCACAGGCTCGGCGCGAACATATCCGTTCCGCTGAAAGCCATCTGTATTCTGACAAGAGCTGCCGAAAATCATATTGTGTCCATCACAAGGGAGCAGGCGTATCCGATGCTTTTGCAGCAGGTCTACCGTCCTGCGGATACGCTGAAAATGGCGAAAACGCTTGAACTGGTGGACAGGCTTGCAGACAGCGTCAAGCTCTATCGGCTCGGCTGCAATATGGATATTTCGGCGGCAAAGGTCGCATTTGAGGGAATGCAATGACGAAATTTGAAGATGTGATTGCACAGGGTGGCAGGCTAGTTTACACAAATGTCGGGGACAGCATGCTGCCGCTGATCCGGCAGGGCAGGGATTTGCTCATCATTGAAAAGCCGCACGGCAGGCTGAAAAAATACGATGTCCCGCTTTACAGGCGTGACAGCGGACAATATGTCCTGCATCGGGTGCTGAAAGTCCGTGACAGCGATTATGTGATCTGCGGAGATAACCGGTACAACAAGGAATACGGCATCACCGACCGGCATATCATCGGTGTGCTGACGGTGGTGGTGCGGGACGGCAGGGAAATCCCCGTGACAGCGCTGCGATACAGGCTGTATGTGCATCTGTGGTGTGATTTCTTCCCGGTCCGTGCACTGATCCTCAAAGCAAAAAAGATTCCGAAACGGCTGAAAAGACGATATGAAAAATAATGCGGTCAAAGCAGGTGTGAGCACCGTTCATTCGGGGAGACTGGCTGAAACGTCTCACAAATGATACGGTCGCGGCTGCCGTGCAGACCGTTTGCATTTGCTGCTTCGTTTCAGCAATATATCTGTGCAAATATCCGCGATAACACCGAAATTGTGCACTCATCCGAATTTCCGATGTTTATATTGCTTTGTGTTTGGGCTTATGCTATAATAACCATGGCAGATTCTCTCTGCGTTTTCAGACAGAATGAATATCATTCAGAAAGGATGAATGAAAATGAAACTGCAAAACCTGCTGGCAGTTGCCTGTGCCGCGGTGCTGACGACGCTCAGCACATTGTCATGGATTCCGGAGCAGTCTGTGCTTTCGGTTTCTGCGGAAACAGCGGCAGCCGAATCGGAAGCGCAGCCCCGCCTTTATGCGGAGCGTGTCAGCGCAAAGCCGGGCGACAAAAATGTCCCTGTCTCGATTTATATCGAAAACAACCCCTGCACATTCAGCTACGGGTTCAGACTGTACCACGATCCTGCGGTCAAGGTTGTTCTGACGGATGTGCCCACGGAGAACAGTGAACTTTCCACGCCGAAAAGTACACGCGGTACGGTGATGGAAGACGCCACAGACTTTATGATCATAAACAGATACAACTCCCAAAAAAATCTCATTGGTTCCGCTTCACTCGGCATCCGGGATAAAGACAAGATACAGAACGGCGCCCTTATGACCTTCTATTTCGATATTCCTGAGGATACACCGGCAGGCATTTATCCGCTCTGCCTGGATTGTCTCAGTGTTCTCGGGTATCATGCGAATAATATCGTGGATGACTTCGCCGTTGACAGCGGCTACATCAAGGTGGAGGATACGCCGACACTGGATGCGCCGGAGATCTACGGCAGCTTCTGCGATGTTGCTCCCGGTGCGCGTCATGTCCCCTTTACGCTCAGCATCCGGAATAATCCGGGGTTCAGCGGCATGAAGGTTCAGCTGGATTACAGCGATGTGCTGCTGCCTGTCAGGAATGGCAATACACCGGAATGTGACTTCGGTGACATCATTGCTGACGGAAAAACGCTCTCTGCCGTCTATCCTGCGACGCACACGCTCGGTGTCTCCGTCTCCGGCTGCACCGCGGCCGCGAAGGACGGTGCGCTCTGTACCTGTTACTTCGATATTCCGGATGATCTGGAAGACGGCGTTTACCCCGTGAACATTCAGCTCAGTTCGTTCACAGACGGAGAGGGCGCAGATGCTGCCGGACAGGTTTCTGTTTTCAGCACTTATTTCATTGTGAATAATCCGAATCCGTATATGCCGCCTACGATCTATGCGGCTCCTGTTGAGGCGAATCCCGGAGACAAGAATGTCGAGTATGTAATCAGCATGAAGAATAATCCGGGGCTGACGAAGATCAATGTCTCAGCGAATTTCGAGCCTTTTACGAGATCTTCCGAAAATCCCCCCAAGCCCGGCTGGGTCAGAGCCGGAATGGATACGCAGATGGAAATCAGCAACAAAAGTTTTTCCATTGCTGCTTCGACAAATCAGCCCCGCCTTCCCTCAAACTATGACGAATATTGGGGTCAGCTGGACGGCAGTCTGATGATGATTTATCTGGATATTCCGGAGGATACCGAACCCGGATATTATCCGATCAAGCTCACCGTGAACGAGCTGAATGACGGTCTCGGCACTGATCTGATGGACGAGATTGTTGTGGAGAACAACTATATCAAGGTCGGAGATCCTGAAGGAGAGCCGCCCGTCGTGACAGGCACGACGAGATCGGATACCAAGACATCGACGGGCGACTACAACGCGGACGGGGATGTCACAGTCGCGGATGCTGTGATGCTGGCACGGTTCCTTGCAGAGGATACTGCGCTGACAGACGCAGAGACCGAAGAGATTGTGAGCGCTGTCCCTGATTTCAACAGCGACGGGATGCTGACGTTTCTGGATGTCCGTGCGCTGCTGAAAGCAATCGAAGCCGAATAAGTCAAACCGATATACAGAACAGGCAGATGCTTCAACACATGAACATCTGCCTGTTTTATATTGACAGTATGAATCAAACACGCCCTGACACAGCGCGGGAAATACCGCAGCAATGTAATTCGGTTCCCCCGTTTCTTAACCTAAGTTTAACATACTGATACCATTCAAATTTACCTGCGTGTGATATAATTGATCATGCGGCGTGCAGTACAATGCCGATTTACATTGCGGAAGACCGGAAAACTGTACTTGAAATCAACCGCGTTCCATGCTATACTATACACAGCACAATGCTTAGAAAGGAATATCGGAAAGAAGGAAACTATGGATCTGTCATTTATGTATTTCTGGGAGCAGGTGACATCCAACCCGCTTCTGATGCTGGCGGTCGGTCTGACCCTCGGCGTCATTTTCGTCAACGGCTGGACAGATTGCCCGAATGCGATCGCAACCTGCGTGACAACACGCTGTATGGAGGCGCGGCCGGCGATTCTGATGTCCGCATTCTTCAATTTTCTCGGCGTGTTCGTCATGAGCTCAGTCAATGCGACAGTCGCGCAGACGATCGCCCATATGGTCGATTTCGGCACAAACTCACATGATGCGATTGTGGCGCTGTCAGCGGCTTTGCTTTCAATCGTGATCTGGGCAGTGCTCGCATGGTATTTCGGGATACCGACCAGCGAAAGCCACGCGCTGATTGCGGGACTGACCGGTGCGGCAATCGCGATGCACGGCGGTCTTTCCGGCGTGAACGGGCACGAGTGGATAAAAGTAGTCTACGGACTTGTGATCTCGGTCGTGCTCGGCTTTATCCTCGGCTATGCGGTCTGCAAGCTGGTGACCGTCATCTTCTTCAATGTTGACCGGCGAAAAACGGAAGGCATCTTCCGGAACGGTCAGATCGGCGCAGCCTGTGCGATGAGCTTCATGCACGGCGCACAGGACGGCCAGAAATTCATGGGCGTCATTCTGATGTGCCTGCTGCTTTCAAACGGCGGCGGAGAGGGCGAGGCAGTCAAAATGCCGGTATGGATCATGCTGCTCTGCTCTGTCATCATGTCGGTCGGAACGTCGATCGGCGGCAAGAAGATCATCAAATCCATCGGCATGGATATGGTGAAGCTGGAAAAATACCAGGGATTTTCGGCGGATATGGCAGCTTCCGCGGCACTGCTCATCAGCTCGCTCTTTGGTATTCCGGTCTCGACAACACATGCGAAAACGACAGCGATTATGGGCGTCGGCGCTGTGAAGCGCCCATCTGCGGTCAATCTCGGCGTCGTCAAGAATCTCATGATGACATGGATTCTGACATTTCCCGGCTGCGGATTGATCGGATTTATTACAACGAAAATCTTTATGGTGATTTTCTGATTTGGAGGATAATATGGCAAACAAAAAGAACGATTTTTACTGGAACAACTACATCGCAGCAGCGGATACCGCTTGCAGTGCCGCTGATTATCTGCTCGAATGTCTGCGGGATTTTCACGAGGAAAAGCTGAACGAAATGCTGACGAAAATGCACGAATTTGAGCATAAGGGCGATTCGCTGCGGCACGAAATGACGGAAGCGCTCGCCAAGTCTTTTGTCACGCCGATTGACCGTGAAGACATGGCGGAGCTGTGCCAGAGACTTGATCATGTGATCGACAGCATCGAGGAAGTTCTCCAGGCAATCTATATCAATAATGTCACGAAGATTTCCGATGAAGCCATCGGATTTGCCGGGAAAATCTGTGTCTGTACCGCGAAAATGAAAGCGATGCTGACGGAGCTGCCGAATTTTCGGAAGTCCGAGCAGCTGCACAGGCTCATCATTGATGTGAATGCTGCCGAGGAAGAATGCGATGCGCTGTATCTTCAGGCTGCATACAACTGTCGCAAGAACTGGGACGGTCAGAATCCGCTGGATGTGACAGCGTGGCGGGAGATTTACTGGGAGCTCGAGGAATGTGCCGATGCCTGCGAGGATGTCGCGGATACCGTCGAAGCCGTGGTTATGAAAAACACCTGACGCTACCCTGACTGATATTGAGTATGAAAAGAACGGGAACCGGTTCAGCGCCGGCTCCCGTTTTCCGGACACCCTTAATCCGGCAAACCTGTACGGAAGGACGTAGACAGCCGCGGCGGGAGCATGATATCATATTTCTGTATAGTCCTGTGCGTCTAACAATAACAGAATACTGCGGCTGCTTCAGCGGATAGACGGATTCTTCCGCCATTGTCCGGCGCATGATCTCCAGTATGGGCTGCTCCTGAATCTCCTTGTGCCAGAAGCTCTCAATACCGGCTTCCCTTGCACGCTTTATGAACGTGACTTCCGGCATGGAGGTCACAATTACAATTTTCGTTTCCGGGCTGAGCTGCTTGATTTGCTGAGCCGCCCGGATGCCGTCTTCATCTGCGCCCATGACCACATCCATGAGCACCAGATCCACATGATTTGCCGCGCAGTGCGCGATCGCTCCCGCAGCAGATCCGACCGATCCTGAAAGCGTAAACTCCGCGGCAAATCACAGCGATATGCTGTCTGATACAGCGAAATCCTCTGCGCATTCCCGCCTTTTCAGTTGACTTTTTCTGCGGGCTTATGCTATAATATGGGAAAGCAAATAATGTTCTATCATATCGGAAATATAAAAAAATGTAAAAAGCCGGAGATGGATTATGAGAGCAAGGGTATATGACAGACTGCATAATTTTTATTACATTTCTGAAGTCTACGGTATTCTGAACAGAGCCGGAGATTGGTATATAGTCGATCATCCTTCTGACAAGCAACAGGTTATTCTTGTCGAATATCTGAATATGAATACACCGGCACCGTATGAGGTGAATGTTGAGATCATAGACGCAAATCCGTTCAAATCGGAAACATGGCTGTTTCTCGATCATTCAGCTATGGATGAAATCAACATCCGGCGAAAGAACAGTCAGCCTCTGCACTATTATCGTGGCTTTGCGTCAATCTGGAATGCGGGCGATGCACTTATTTCCCTGCTTGAAACGGGATCAGCTGATAAAGCATCACTCGCTGTGCCGGAATTGTCCACCAAACTTTCGGGATGGCATTATATTGAAAACGATGATGATATAGACGAGCTGACGGAATTATACAGCGGTTTCCATGATGCTGTCATCAAGGAAATGTCGTATATTTCCGGCGAGTATTATGATGCCGGACAAAAAATAATGTATCTGAAACCGGCAGGCTCCAAACAAGTAAAAGTAGTTTTCAATAATGACCGGGCAGAGGAATTGGAGATGATTCTTCTTGCTCCGCGTATTGTTCATTTCACACCGGGAGAAGAAAAATATCTTTCAACGCTGACGGGGGCATCCATCATTCTGAAAGATCAGATGGTGTATTTTTATGATTCTGACACTGATACGGCAGAGGAAACCGATAAAGGGATATATTTCAAGAGCATGGGGCTCATGTGGCGAATAAAGCCTGTATCTGAATAATCCTGCCTGAATGATCCCTGCAACACGGAAAAATCTCCCTTCCGCATGCGTGCGGAATCCGCTGCGGAACGGTACATCGGGAAGTGCATACAGAGAAACCGTCGTCTGCGTTTTGCAGGCGGCGGTTTGCCGCAGTCCAGACAAAGCACGGGTCTTGTTTCAGTACGGGATGCTGTGGCTCAGCTATCCGAAGAACACAAATTGTCTGGGCATCAATATCTGGACGGTCGGCAGAATGCTCGTGATGCTGAACACGGAAAGCCGGTATTATCTGCTGACGCTGCATGAGCCGGAGATCGTGCAGGAAATTATCCGCTGGTTTCAGATCATGCAGCGCTACAGCGTACTTCTCTCAAAGGAAGTATCCATACGATTCTGCGAAGAAAAGCTCAGGGAAGCGGGCGTGAATTAACAAGAATATCCGGCTGTACGCAGCCTGATAGATCACAACATTGGAGGTATTGCATATGAAATGGACAAAAGGAATTCCTGCTGATCGGCACGGGAGCGGCAGCAGTCTTTGCATCCGGCGCGCTCCGCCGCAAAAAACAGGATCTCTGATCCTTGCGATGAAACAGTGAACGGGCTCTGTCAAAAGCAGAGCCCGTCAGTCTGTCGCTAAAGTCCAGAGATCGCGAATCGCAGGGCGATTCGCCTAGGGGGAGCCTCTATCGCAGGCTCCCCCTCTCGGCAAAACGATCCACTGGATCGTTTTGCTCGATTCACCCCTGCCGAGCTCCTAAAGTCAAGGGATTTCGCCCTCTGCGGTTAGCTATGCTTGCATAGCGAAGCGACACAGAGGCTGCTCGCCTCTGGACTCTCGCAAGCCTTT
>JAEEXH010000018.1 GCA_016291435.1 Oscillospiraceae bacterium | reverse complement strand
AAAGCGATAGCATAATTCAATGGAAATAATAACCTCTAGCCAAAACCAATTTGTAAAACTTGCATCATCCCTTTTAGATAAAAAGGGAAGAGATGAAAGCGGATTGTTTTTAGCGGAGGGTATTAATCTTTTAAGAGATATGTCTGAGAAGGTGGAGATATTATATATTTTCACTAACAAAAACAGGCAAGACGAGTGTGCTTCAATAGTTAATAAACATTTAGCAGCCAAAGTATTTTTAGTTGAAGATCATATTTTAAATAAGATATCAGATACTAAAACTCCTTATGGAAGTGTTGCTGTTTGCAAGCAAGTTGTAAACGAGTTTGCTCTTCCAAAGAAAAATGCTCTTTTACTAGACAATGTATCAGATGCAGGAAATGTTGGAACAATAATAAGAACAGCAGCAGCGGCAGGATTTGAAGATATATATCTTTACAATAGTGTAGATGTTTATTCGCCAAAAGTAATTAGATCAACATTAGGTGGCATATTCAAGGTAAGAATCTATGATATCTCTTTAGAGCAAGCACAAACTTTAATTACAAAAACAAAGAGTGCAATGCTAGATATGAAGGGAGAAAATATCTTAGATAAAAAGCTTGAAGGACCAATCACTCTAATTATGGGTAGTGAAGCACATGGAATCTCTAAAGAGATTAAGGAAGTTGTAACAAACACAATTTCTATTCCAATGAAAAACAATGTAGAATCACTAAACGTTTCGGTGGCAGCAGCTATTGCGATGTATAGTGTTAAATAAAGGGGTATAACATGAGCGGACATTCAAAATGGCATAATATTGCACAAAAGAAAGGTAAGGCAGATGCAGCACGTGCTAATGTTTTTACAAAGATTGGTCGTGAAATAGCAATTGCAGTTAAGAATGGCGGAGCAGATCCAGCATCAAATAGCGAACTTCGTAATGTTATTGCTAAAGCAAAAGCAAACAATATGCCTAATGACAATATCAATCGTAGCATTAAGAAGGCATCTGGTGAATTAGGTTCAATTAACTATGAAGAAAACACTTATGAAGGATACGGAGTAGGTGGTGTTGCATGTATCGTTGAAACATTAACAGACAACAAGAACAGAACAGCCGGTGATGTACGTCACTACTTCGACAAGTTCGGCGGCAACCTCGGCACCAACGGCTGTGTCTCCTATCTCTTCTCTGAGAAAGGCATCGTCGTGCTGGAGCATGAGGGCGAGCTCGATGAGGATACCGTGCTTGAGGATGTGATGGATCTCGGCGGCGATGACATGACCTTTGAGGAGGAGAGCGTGGAGATTATCTGCGCACCGAACGCAGTCGGCGAGCTGCGCGAGGGTCTCACGGCAAAGGGCTACAATGTCGTGTCCGCGGAGGCGGAGCAGGTGCCGAGCACCTATGTCACGCTGACGGATGAGGAGCAGATCCGCAAGATGAACCTGCTGCTTGAGCATCTCGAGGATGACGATGATGTGCAGAATGTCTGGCACAACTGGGATCAGCCTGACGAGGAATAAGAAAGAAGTGAAGCCCCTGCGTGTTACACTGCACGCAGGGGCTTTGTGTTTATTCTGCGTTCTGCTGCAAACGCGCCTGTATTGCACTGCCGGCCGCGACCATGCGCTCTGTTTCGGCGCGGCGTCTGCGGAGCGATTCTGTCAGCGAAAGGATCTGCTTTGCGTCAGCGAGCGAAAGCAGGAGCGTGTATGTGTACGTCACAAAGCAGCGGATCAGCTCACTGAGGCACCGCACACCGTATGCCTGAAAGAGCTGGCAGAGCTCCTTTCGCGGCATGGCAGTATACTGCTTGTAGAGACGGGCGGCTTCCTCCTCCAGCAGTGCCAGACGCGCAGCTTCGGCAGCCTGTACCGTGTCCGGGTCTCTGCCGGTGACACCGAGCACGAGCAGCTCAAACTGCCCGTTCAGATATTTGTGATTCAGCTTGTTCGGTGTTCCGATCCGAATGATCTCCCGTTTCATATGCCGCTCCCTTCTGATACAAAACAAAAGCGCTCCGACAAATGCCGAAACGCTTGGCTGAAGCAGGTGAAGGGAATCGAACCCTCAACCTCAGCTTGGGAAGCTGATGTTTTACCACTAAACTACACCTGCATACCGCTCTTTACCATGCTATTATACCACAATCTGCCGGATTTGTCAAGACTTCACGCCCGCCTCCTGCCATCTTTTTGTGCAGAAGACGGGCGGATTCTGTCAGAATTGTTCGATGCGGAAGACAGCGGCGCCGGATGCTTTTCCGGCTTCCACGCCGATGCCGGAATCCTCGAAGACCACGCATTCCTCCGGCGCAGCACCCACAGCCTGCATCGCCTGCAAATAGGAATCAGGGTGCGGCTTGTGGCGCGTGACGCATTCCTGCGTGACCTTGACGGTGAAGAGTGCATCATAGCCGAATGCGGAGAGCAGCTCATCGGTGTTTTTGCGGTTCGCCGTGGTGACAACGGCGAGCACAGTGCCGTTCTGCCGCATCTGCTCGGCGATGGCAAAGAGTGCACGGTTCGGTCGGATCTTAGAGAAATAATGCGCATAGCATGCCTTTTTGCGCTCATGGATCTCCTGCACGCGCTCTGCGGGAACGCCGCAGTCGGGGAGAAAATCGGTGTAGCTGCGGCTCATGCAGTGTGCGGCGAAGAAGGCTTCGTCGAACGGAAATTCGTCACCGCAGGCTTCGCGGTAGGCGAGATAATTTGCGCGGAAGGTGTCGAAAAGCGTGCCGTCCAGATCGAACATGGCGAGCCTTGGGAATGGGTGCATCGGGATATACCGCCTTTCCGGGTAATGGTTGATTGCAGCGTGCGGGGGGCTACCAGCGGGGGACGCAGTCGGGGCAGTGCTGCTTCGCTTTTGCCGCACGGAGCTCCGCATAGCAGCCGCAGACGCCGCAGAGCCCGTCTGTGAGCATGTCACATGCCCGGCACTGACTGAGCCGCCGTGCATATTCCGCGGGCGCTGTCCGTTCTTCCTCCGGCATCTGTGCGATGCGTTTCTGCACAGTCTCTGCGATGTGCGCAGCATCCGTTTCCGCGAGGAGGCAGCGTCTGCACGGGGGCTTTCCGATCATGCGAGGGTCAGCTCCGTGACCGAGCAGGGCGGCAGCGTGCAGCGGAGCACACCGTTTTCGATGGATGCGGTATGCGGCTGAATCGTGACCTGCTCCGGCTCCTCAAAGGTGTTGTGTGCATGCGCTTCATTCGTGAGGATCCGTGCGGTGACGGTCTTTGCGTCAAATCCGGCGACCGTGCAGCAGATCTCAGCGCTGTCTCTGAGCGTGCAGTTTGCGACTGTGAGCGTCAGCCTGCCGTCCTTCAGCGAAGCGGAGTGCGAGAGCACCGGCACGCCCTTCTCGCTGCGGTCATTCTCAGAGAAGCAATAGACCGCGTCGCCGTCCTGATGTGCCTTGTAGAGATCGAAGACATGATAGGTCGGCGTCTTGATCATTTTTGCGCCCTCCGTGAGCAGCAGCGCCTGAAGGACATTCACTGCCTGCGCGAGATTTGCCATCACAACGCGCTCCGAATGACGGTTGAAGATATTGAGTGTCAGCGCGGCGACGATCGCGTCACGCATGGTGTTCTGCTGATAGAGGAAGCCGGGGTTCGTGTCAGGCTCGACATCATACCATGTGCCCCATTCATCGACAATCAGCCCGATCCGGTTGTCAGGATCATAGCGGTTCATGATCTCCGTGTGACGGGTGAGCAGCGTGTCCATATAGCCTGCCGCAGCCAGCAGCGTCTCATACTGTGCATCGTCAAATTCGGCTGCAAGACCCTTGTTGTTCCAGTCGGGCACGGTGTAGAAGTGCAGCGCAATGGCGTTTGTGTGCCAGGGCTTCAGCTCCTGCATCATGGTCTCTGTCCAGTGATAATCGTCTGCGCTCGGGCCGCATGCAACGCGATAGAGCGTGTTGCCGCTGAAATTCTTGCAGAAGCTCTGGTAGCGGCGGTAGACATCGACATAGTGCTCCGGGCGCATATTGCCGCCGCAGCCCCAGGCCTCATTGCCGATGCCGAGATAGGGGAGCTTCCAGGGCTTTTCGCGTCCGTTTCTGCGGCGCTCATTCGCAAGCGGGGAATCGCCGTCGAAGGTGATGTATTCGATCCACTCCGCAAGCTCCTGCACGGTGCCGCTGCCGACATTTCCTGCGAGATAGGGCTTGCAGCCGACCAGCTCGCAGAGCTCCATGAACTCATGCGTGCCGAAGCTGTTGTCCTCGACGGTGCCGCCCCAGTTTGTGTTGACCATGCGCTTGCGGGAAGCCTTCTCGCCGATGCCGTCTCTCCAGTGATACTCGTCTGCAAAGCAGCCGCCCGGCCAGCGCAGCACAGGCATCCTGATCTCCCGGAAGGCTTCGATCACATCCCTGCGGATGCCGTGGATGTTTGGAATGGGGGAATCCTCCCCGACATAGATGCCCTGATAGATACATCTGCCGAGGTGCTCAGAAAAATGACCGTAGAGCTCGGGGCGGATATGCCCGGTGCGGTCTGCGGCATTGATCAGCATTTGATATTGTTTCATAGCGGGTAACTCCTTCATATATTTCTGTATATTTATTGTAACATACTTTTCGCGTGCTGTCAATGCAAAAAGCATGCCCCCGGTACGCATCGTATCGGGGGCATTGCTTCACTGATGGTTCTTGACCTTGTTCAGCAGTTCGGTGTAGACATTCGTCATGCAGCCGGTGCCGGTGAAGGCATTGAGCCGGACGGTCTGCCCGGTGTAGGTGCCGTTCTTCATGAGATAGTAGTTTTTGTCGCCGGCGGGGATGAATGTCAGCGCCAGATCCTTGCCGTCGAGATAGTGATAGGTGATCGACATGGCAGCGTCGCCCTCGGGCTTCGCGTCAAAATCGGTATCGGTGAAGGTGAGATAGGCGATCGAGCGGAAGAATTCGATGTACTGCTGCGTGAGATCTTCGTCGTCAAAGGCGTCGATATCGGTGCTGCCGAGCGCATACTGCCCGTTTGCGTAGTCGAGCGAGAGTGTCTCGTGCAGGTCATAGACCTCGCCGAGATCGACGTCGATGCCGCTCAGGTCCTCGATGTTGACGGTCACGCAGTAGGGCGAGATATACTTCTTTGCGTCATATTCCAGGAACTGCACATCCGCACGCAGCACCTTGAACACCTGATCGGTGCTTGTGAAATAGCCGTACATCTCCTGTGCGTTGTCGCTGTCCGTGGTCATGTCGCCGAACCACATCTCCTCCTTAACGGTCGCGCCGTCATCAACGGCTTCGAGCGAGAGCTTTGCCCAGGGGTCCTTGAGCCCGTATTTGGCAAGATCCTCCGGGTGCTCCTCCAGGAATTCCGTGACCTGCACACGGATCACGAGATTCGTCAGGTCATCGACGGTCAGCTTGGAGGTCTCATAGCCTGCGGGGGTGATCAGCTCGAAGTCATTGTTTGCATTGCGTTTGAGCTCCGAGATGACCTTTCCGCTGCGCTCGAGCTTGTAATAGGTGAGCTGCGAGGCATTGTAATCAAAGAGATAGGTGTTGCGCAGGGTGTTCTTTGCGGCGCAGAAGATGGAGCCGGTGTTGTAATCGACCGTATACACATCATCCGAGCCGTCCACCATGACATAGTAGGCATCATGGGTCGGGGTGCTGTCGCCGACCTGAAGGATGTAGGGGTGCTCCTCGTCGGTGTCGAGCGTGTAGACCTTGATTGTGACAGGGTTGTCGAAGCCGTAGGCGGAAGTGTTTTCGCAGTCGAAGGCGACGGTCTTCACGGATTTGACATCGCAGATATAGGTGCAGATGCCGGAGATCGCATATTCATTGATGCGGAACTGATCGCTGCTGACGAGCTTCCAGCAGCCCTTCTGCATGTCCCAGTCGAAGGCAAAATGCCCTTCTTCATTGTCGATGACGATGCGCGTGACGGAGTCTGCGTTGATGGAGAGAAGCTGCTTGGATTCTGTTCCTTTGTTCTTCTCCTTGTCCTTTTCCTTTGTGCGCCGATCGACGACAATGAAGATCCCTCCGAGCACAAGGGCTGTGACAGCGAGAATGATGATCCAGCGAATTTGTTTCATCCGTCCTTCCTCCTCAGCCAGACGATCACGCCGACGGCAGCGATCAGAAGCGGGAAGCCGATAAACAGAGCCATCAGACCGGTTGCCTCGGAAGAGCTGTTGACATTGAGGCTGTCATAGGTGCGCGCCTTGTTTGCGATGTTCATATCCACATCGGAGTTATACATCCATGTGATCGTGGAGAGGAAGAGCTGGAGCGGGTTGATGAAGTATGCGCTTGCGGCGCCCTCATCGGTGATGAAATCCGCGCTGCCGAAGACGGTGAGCTTCGAGCCCTCGCGCTGGGAATCCATTGAATACATTGCAAGCGAGAGATTCTCGCCGGTGACGGCATCCTGGTCAAGCTGACTGCCGCCCCAGGGCTCTGCCTGTGCGGTGGTCGCGGTGCGGATCATGATATCCATGCTCATCGCGCCGTAGTTGGTGCCGTAGGTGCTGTAAAAGCTGCGGGAATAGGGCATGTAGGTGACAAGATCGTTGACCGTCGGGAGCAGGGCAGAGGTGAGATCCTCGGTCGAATCGCCGGAGGGCTCTGCGATATCGCACATCATCGCGTAGGGCTCATCGTGCGAGTGACGGTTCTCGTCGGTCTCGGAGACGCGGTCGTAGTTCATTGCGATGCAGTAGGTGTTCAGAAGCCGCTGGATATTCTGGAAGGATTCCTTGGAATCGTTCGGCCCGATCAGCAGGGAGACATTGCCGCCCTTCTCGGTGTAGGCGTAGATCTTCTGATACTCCGCATCGGTGAGGTCAAACTGCGGGTCTGCGATGACGAGGATGCAGCAGTCGTCCGGGACAGCTTCGGCGGTCGTCAGGTTGAGCGCGCCGGAGCCGTAGTTGTAGTTGCCGAGGTTGGTGGTCATGCGGGTCATTTCGGTGAGCGGCTTTTCGCCGTGTCCCTCAAGGAAGTAGACCGTCGGCTGCTCGCCGTCCACGACGGACTTGATGTAGCCGGTGAAATAGTTTTCTGCGCGGAATTCCGCATCGGTGACCTGTCCGTCGGCATTGGTCTTGTAGACATATGCCATACCGCCGGGCATGCGCTTGATCATATCGCCGCAGACGAAGATGAAGTCTGCCACATCGAAGTTATAGACGCCGTCCGGATTGATCTTTTTGAGCGTTTCCGGCTCCTCATCCGGGTCGATGTCGATGAGGTTGAAGCAATCGTGTGCATCATAGGCAAGCAGCGTGCGGTAGAGCGCCAGCCATTCGAGATCTGCTTCCAGATCCTCCATCTTCGCGAGGAAGTAGACATCGACGACCACGCCGCGGTCATCAAGCTCATTGAGATAGTCTTCCGTTGTTTTGGAGAGCGTGTAGAGATTGTTCGGCGTCATGTCAAAGTGGACATTCAGCCGTTCAAAGATCAGGTTAAATGGGATCGCGACCGCAAGCACAAGGATCGCGAGCACCCACGCAAGCACAGTGAAGCGCTTGTTCTTGGCAAAAATCGAGTTATCCATTGCACATATTCCTCCGGTCAGCCGCGGCTCTGGCGGCGCTTTTCAATAATGATGATCGTCCAGATCAGCACGACGACGGTGATCGACAGGAAGAAGATCAGGTCGGCGAGACTGAAGAGCCCCTGCGAGAAGGCGCCGAAGCGCTTTTCGGTCGAGAACCACTCAAAGACCTTTGCAACGGGCTTGACAGACTGGATCAGATCGGTGTTCGTGAAGTTGTCGAGGAAGAGCACAAGGATCATGGCTGCTTCGCCGAGCACAGCCGCAATGATGGGGTTGTCCGTCAGCGCGGAGATCATCACGCCGATTGCGATGCAGACCAGGCTCCAGAGGAAGAATCCCAGATAGCCGCAGATCAGGCTCGAGAGCACAACAGAGCCGTGCCACCAGGCGACCAGCGGGAAGAAAAGCGAGAGCACCATCATCAGCAGGAAGACCGTTGCCACCGCGAGGAATTTCGCGATGACGACCTGCGGAATCGTGATCGGTGCCGAGAGCCAGAGCGTCTCCGTGTGCGACTTGCGCTCCTCCGCAAAGGTGCGCATCGTCAGCAGCGGGATCAGGAAGATGAAATAGAAGAAGCTGTTATAGAAGATATTGGAGAAGGAGAATTTCAGCACATTGGAGCTCATGCTCGAGATGCTGTTGATGAAGCTCAGCGAGAACACGAACAGGAAGAGTGCGCTGACGACATATGCAAAGGGGGAGTAGAAGTAGGACTGTACTTCCTTTTTATACAGTGAAAACATTACGCATCCTCCTTTCCGTTCTTGTTCTTCCGCTCGTCTGCCTCGCGTGCGGCATCCATTTCTCTGCCGAGCTCCTGGAAGGCGTCTTCACGCGACTGCTTGCGTGTGGGCGATCCCGTGAGCTTGACAAAGACATCTTCGAGGCTCGACTTCACCGCCGTGACCTCGAGCACCATGCAGTCGCCGGCAAGGAGCGCCGCCATGAGCGGCTTGCGCACATCGTCCGCATCGACCTTGACAGTGAAGATATTGACGCCGGAGCTTTCATACTCCACGGAGGTAATCTCCTGCACGCCCTTTGTACTATTTATAATATTCGTGATCTTTGTGATCTCGCCTTCGATCTTCAGTCTGAGGATCTTTTCCGTCGTGAGGCTGTTTTCGAGATTCGTGATGGTGTCAACTGCGCGGATCTGCCCCTTATTGATGATGACGACCCGCTCGCAGACGGCAGTGACCTCGGCGAGGATATGTGTCGAGAAAATGATCGTGTGATCGGCGGAGAGCTCCCGGATCAGCTTGCGCACCTCTGCGACCTGCGTCGGGTCGAGACCGACCGTCGGCTCATCGAGGATCAGGAACTTCGGCTTGCCGAGCAGCGCCATCGCAAAGCCGACTCTCTGGCGGTAGCCCTTCGAGAGATTGCCGATGATGCGCTTCTGCACATCGGTGATGCGCAGGCGCTCCATTGCGGTGTTGACTTGGCTTTTGCGCTCTGCACGCGGCACACCCTTGAGCCCTGCCGCGAAGGTCAGATAATCGCGCACCCGCATGTCCGGGTAGACCGGCGGCAGTTCCGGCAGATAGCCGATGCGGCGCTTGACCTCCATCGGATCCTTTGCAATGTCGTAGCCGTCCACAAGCACCGTGCCCGAGGTCGAGGGCAGACATCCTGTGATCATGTTCATGGTCGTGGATTTTCCGGCGCCGTTCGGCCCCAGAAAGCCGAGCACTTCGTGGTCGCCGACCGTGAAGGAAATATCCTGCACAGCGGGGTGTACGCCGTAGTATTTGGTGAGATTTTTGATTTCAACCATAGCGGTCTCAAAGCCCCTTTCATAAGAAAGCATATATATTCTATTATCGCAAATGCGTATGAATAGATTATGAACAAACTTTTACATTGAGATGAACGAAAGCGCAGAATCCTGCATTATGCATATTATAGCAGGCGAATGTGTCAGGCATGTGTATGCTGCGCGGGGAGATCGTGAGAATCGTTTTGCACAGGGTCAAAATTGATAGTTCAGGTTGCACAAAAATGGAAGTACGATTTTGTTGAAGCATCCAAAAAGTATGCCGAAGGTGAACGGTTTTCGCACAAAGGCTTGACAAATCGCCCCGGAAACACTATAATGAATTAAGGAACTGTATTGGGGATACTTATATTCTGATGCCCGTGAAGGACTCTGCGTCGTACTGCGCAGGCCGCAGCTTCATCGCTGCAAATCCGGACAGGCAATGCGTATAAAAGGTCACCGTACAGCCGAGGGGACAGTGCCGCTGCACGGGTGCGGCACCGATTCATCACGAACAGCCCGTCATTGCTTCGCGGGTTCCGTGCGTGAGAAGCAACAAACCTATTTTTACGAGAGGGGAAAAAAGAATGCAATTCAAGAAAAGCAAGGCAATTCTCGCGGCCGTCCTCGCGACGGCAATGGCATCCAGCGCGCTGATGTCCGTCACTGCTTCTGCGGCTCGCACCAAGGAAGAGAAGTACGGCGATTCTACTTATGCAGAGCGCTTCATGTCTCTCTACGCTGACGTCATCGAGGACGGTCAGACCAACAAGTACCTCAGCACGAAGAATGTCGCTTCCGGCGGTTTCGGTATCCCGTATCACTCTGTCGAAGAGCTGATCTGCGAGGCTCCGGACTACGGCCATGAGACCACTTCCGAGGCAATGTCCTACATCGTCTGGATCGCAGCGATGCACGATAACATCGTCAAGAAGGGCGAGGTTTCCGGCGCTTCCGGCTCCGATCTCGGCAAGGCATGGGCAACGCTCGAGGCTCTGATCCCGAAAGCGGATCAGCAGAGCGGCTTCTGGAGCAAGGGCGAACTGAGCGCTCAGGTTGCAGACGAGCATCCGGACAATGTCAAGCTGTATCCCTCTGAGGGCAATGAGCAGAATACCGGTAAGAACCCGCTGCATTCCAAGCTGACCTCCGCTTACAGCGAGGGCAGAGAGTATCTGCTCCACTGGCTGGCTGATGTCGATGACTGGTATGGCTTCAGCGGTTCCGGCCGTGACGAGCTCGGCAGCTTCACCTTCATCAACACCTTCCAGCGCGGCGACCAGGAGTCCTGCTTCGAGACGATTCCGCATCCGTCAATCGAGACCCTCGACTACGGCGCTCCCGGCAAGGGCATGAAGTTTGCGTTCCAGGAGTCCACTGCGAAGTCCTGGTCCTACACCAACGCTCCTGACGCAGAAGACCGTGCAATCCAGGCTGTCTACGCTGCTAACCGCTGGGGTGTCGGCGATTCCTCCGTCACCACCAAGGCCGGTATGATGGGTGATATGTGCCGTAACGACATGTACGACAAGTACTATAAGAAGATCGGCTGCCAGAGCAAGACTTCTGCATCCGCAGGTGAAGAAGGCAAGCACTATCTGATGTCCTGGTACACCGCATGGGGCGGCGCAGCAGACGGCGCATGGGCTTGGCAGATCGGCTGCTCTCATGCACATCAGTTCTATCAGAACCCGCTCGCAGCGTTCGGCCTGCTCTATGATTCCGGCCTGAACACCGCGATGAAGGCTACCGATGCAACGAAGGACTACGAGAAGTCCCTGGAGCGTCAGCTCGAGATGTATCTCTGGCTGTCCTCGAAGCAGGGTCCGTTCGCAGGCGGCTGCACCAACTGCTGGATGGGCAACTACTCCACCTATCCGTCCGGTATCCCGACCTTCCATGACATGGCTTACATCGAGCAGCCGGTTTACGCTGACCCGGGTTCCAACAACTGGACCGGTAACCAGTACTGGGCAACTCAGCGTCTGGCAGAGCTCTACTACATCATCAAGACCAATCCCACTGTTGCTGCAAAGGCAGCAAGCATCAAGCCGGGCGGCATGAGCATCGAAGAGGCTCTGAAGACCGTTCTGGATAAGTGGGTCAAGTTCTTCACAGATAACACCAAGCTGACCGATGACGGTGACTTCTCCGTTCCGTCCAGCCTGAAGTGGTCCGGCAAGCCTGAGAAATGGTCCGGCTCTTATCAGGAGAACAGCAACCTCACCTGCACTGTCGCAGGCACGCAGAACACCGACCTCGGCTGCGTCTGCTCTTATGCAAACACCCTGATCTACTACGCAAAGGCAAACGGCGTTGAGGCTTCCGGCACTGTTGAGGACAGCACCACTGATCTCGCACAGCACGGCCTCTACATCGCTCAGCAGCTCATGGACCGCACCTGGAAGCTCGGCAGAGACGATATCGGTCTCTCCAGAACTGACCACAACGGCTCCCTCGCTCGTTTCTGGGCACAGGAAGTTTACACCGGCGGCAACACCGGTAAGTATCCGTATGGCTACGAAGTCGGTCCGGGCGCAAAGTTCATCGACATCCGTCCGATGTACAAGGATGCAGGCAAGTCCTACTCTGACCTCTATAAGCAGCTTGAGGCAGCATATGAGAAGGACGTCGCAGCAGGTGCAAAGCTCAAGGAGTTCGACGCAACGAAGGAAACCTACAACTACGGCATGGACTGCGCAACTGATGCAAGCGCATTCGTCAATGTCGGCCAGGTTGACCTGACCTACCACAGATTCTGGCATGCAGGCGACATCATGATGGCTCTCGGTACCATGTATGAGTTGTATCCTGATGTTCTGCCGGACGGCGCAGGGCCTGAGCAGACCAGCGTCGAGTGGGGCAACGCAGACTGCTCCAAGGAAGAGAACTTCGCAGAGCGCTGCTCGCTCTCTGACGCAGTTCTGCTCGCAAAGGCAATCGGCGGCGGCGCTGAGCTGAGCGTTCAGGGCTCCAAGAATGCTGATGTGAAGAACGACGGCACTGTGGACGGTAATGACCTCACCATGATCCTCAAGTATCTGGCAGGTCTGATCGACTACTCCGTTCTCGGCCAGAAGTAATTTTCCGAGACGGACAGCGAAAACCGAATACAAAGCACCCGATTCCCGTGCGGAGTCGGGTGCTTTTTCTCTGCCGGGGCAAAAATGTGTGCGAAACGGGAAAAAACGGCGGAAAGCCCTTGATTTTCCGGCGGAATTATGGTATACTAAATAGATGATATAATTGCCGTAATATGCGGCAAGGAAAAGAGGGATCTGATATGCCTAGAAGTATGACCGGCTACGGCAGAGCACAGCGTCTGATCGGTGACAGAGATGTGACCGTCGAGATCCGTGCGGTGAATCACCGCTACTATGAGTTTTCTGCGCGCCTGCCCCGCACCTGCATGTACCTCGAAGAAAAGCTGAAGGGGATGCTGAACGGCAAAATCGGCAGAGGCAAGACAGAGGTCTCCGTGACGATTATCCGTGCGGACGGCAAGGATGCCCGCGTGGTGGTCAACCGCGCTGTGGCTGAGGGCTATGTCAATGCGCTGCGCTCGCTCAATACAGAGCTCGGCGAATACGGCAGCGACTGGCTGGATGACGATATCTGCCTCTCCTCTCTGCTGCGCCTGCCCGATGTCTTCACGGTGATGAAGGAGCAGGATGACGAGCAGGAGGTCTGGGATGCGGTGCAGCAGGTCGCGGCAGAAGCGCTCGATTCCTTCCTTACGATGCGCGACGCCGAGGGCGCCCGTCTCGCGGAGGATCTCACCGGCAAGCTCGCGGGGCTTGAAAAGATGCTCCTTGAAGTCGAGGCAATCGAACCTTCTGTTGCTGAAAGCTACCGCGAAAGACTCTTTGCCAAATTGCAGGAGCTCCTCGCAGACAGAGCCGTTGACGAATCCCGCGTGCTGACCGAAGCTGCGATCTTTGCTGAAAAGACCGCCATCGACGAGGAAACTGTCCGTCTGCACAGCCATATCGCACAGTTCCGTGAGCTGCTGCAATCGGCAGAGCCGGTCGGCAGAAAGCTCGATTTCCTCGTGCAGGAGATGAACCGCGAGGTCAACACCATCGGCTCGAAGGCACAGGATCTGCGCATCACAAAGCTCGTTGTCGATATGAAATCGGAGATCGAGAAGCTCCGCGAGCAGATTCAGAATATGGAATGACAGCGAAAGGAGATACCGAAGATGCGGCTCATCAACATCGGCTTTGGCAATATGATTTCTTCGGTGCGGCTGGTGACGATCGTCAGCCCGGAATCCGCACCGATCAAGCGCATCGTGCAGGATGCCCGCGACCGCGGCAGACTGATCGACGCGACCTACGGCAGACGCACCCGCGCCGTCATTGTCATGGACAGCGACCATGTGATCCTTTCGGCGATCCAGCCGGAGACCATCGCGGCGCGTCTCGGCGGCAGCAATTCACCGGCAGAGGAGGAGCAGGAGGATGAGTGAGAAGAAAGGTCTTCTGATCGTGCTCTCGGGACCCTCCGGCTGCGGCAAGGGTACCATGGTCGCGGAGATCTTAAAGCGCGGCGACTGCGCGGTCTCTGTCTCGGCAACGACCCGTGCCCCGCGTGAGGGCGAGACCGATCATGTGCATTATCATTTCATTTCGCGTGAGGAATTTGAGCGCCGCATCGCAGAAGACGGCTTTCTGGAGCATGCGCAGTATGTCGGGAATTATTACGGCACGCCGCGCAAAGAGGTCGAGGAGATGCGCGCACAGGGCAAGCATGTGATCCTCGAAATTGAGGTGCAGGGCGCCTTCCAGATCCGAGAAAAATGCCCCGATGCGATCCTTGTGTTCACGATTCCGCCGACGCTCGATGAGCTGCGCCGCCGTCTGCACAAGCGCGGCACAGAGACCGAGGAGGTCATCGAACAGCGTGTTGCCCGTGCTGCGGAGGAGCTTCCGCTCGCAAAGCAGTATGACTACATAATACTCAACGACGATTTGCAGGATGCAGTTGACGATTTCGGCGCGATGATCCGCGCTGAGATGCTGAAGCCTGCATATCAGACCGAAAGAATAGGAGAGATGTTATCATGTTGAGACCGTCTATGTATCAGATCATCGGAAAGAATGACAGCTATTATTCGCTGGTCATCGGCATTGCAAAGCGTGCGAGAGAGATCGCAGAGCAGCACTGCCGCGAAAAGGAGGCTGCAAAGGCGGCTGCCGACAAGCGTGCGAAGCTGAACGGCGAGCAGAAGGGCAGACTCGACGACAAGACGATCAAGCAGATCGTGCTGGAGGAGAATCCGGTCAAGACAGCAGTCGATGAGTTTGCAGCCGGCAAGTATCGTCTTGCGGACCCGGACGAGGACAACGCAGACTGATGCTGCATGATGCCGGATGGGGCAGCGGCGTACAGGCGGCACAGGTCGCCCTGGATGCGGCTGCCTTTGGCTATGATCAGCTTTATACCTATGCGGTGCCGGAGGCGATGCGGGACCGTCTGAAGACCGGGATGCGGGTTGCCGTGCCGTTTGGCATGGGTAACCGCAGACGCATCGCGATGGTGCTGGCGCTGGGCGAAGCACCTGCCGAAGCGGAGGAAGGGCGCAGCTTTGCCCTGAAGCCGATTGCGGCGCTGCTCGACAGGGAGCCTGTGCTTACAGACGAGCTGCAAATGTTGGTCGATTGGCTGCATGCGCACACCTTCTGCACATGGTATGACGCGGTGCGTGCGGTGCTCCCGGGCGGCATGCAGCTGAGGCTTGAGCAGCATTATGTCGTGCTGGAGAAGCCGGTCGGCGCGAAGCTCACCGCAGAGGAGCAGATTTTTCATGCGGCGCTGCTCTCCGCACAGGAAGCCGAGCGCGATGCACTCCTGCGCACAGCCGCGGAGGATCCCGCGAAGCAGAAGCTGCTCGAACAGCTTGAGAAAAAGGGCTGCCTGCTCAGTGTCTCTGAGGGGAAGCAGCGCATCAGCGACAGCGTACAGAAGCTGCTGCGGCTCTCACAGGCGTATCTCGCGGATGAGACTGCATTCAGCCCGACGGCAAAGCAGCTTCTGGCGATCGGCGTGCTGCGGGAGCATACCTCCCTCTCTGCAAAGGAATGTGCCTATCATGCGGGCGTGACAGAGGTTGTCGTGAAGAATCTCATCAAGGCGGGCATCGCGGAGCAATACGAGGCGGAGCTGCTCTCTGTCCCGCGTGATGCAGAGGCGACGATTTCACCGGAGGATACGGTGCTCAATGCGCAGCAGCAGGCAGCTTATGACGCGGTCGCCGCATCCGTTGAAGCGCAGAAGGCGGCTGCATTTCTGCTGTACGGCGTCACCGGGAGCGGCAAGACGGCAGTCTTTGAGCAGCTCATTGCCTTGACGCTCCGGCGCGGGCGGCAGGTGCTCCTGCTGATCCCCGAGATCTCGCTGACGCCGCAGGTCGTGCAGTATTTCCAGTCGCGCTTCGGCAGCAAGGTCGCGCTGATCCACAGCGGATTGTCGCTCCGGCAGCGCCGCGATACGGACACGCTGATCCGCCGCGGGGAGATACAGATCGTCATCGGGACGCGCAGCGCAGTCTTTGCGCCGCTCCCCGACATCGGGCTGCTGATTCTCGATGAGGAGGGCGAGCATTCTTATAAATCCGATTCTGCGCCGCGCTATCATGCGGCAGAGGTTGCAAGGGTGCGTGCCCGCCGTCACAATGCGGCGCTGGTGCTTGCCTCGGCGACACCCTCGCTTGAGAGCCGCTATCTTGCCGAGCGCGGGGTCTATACACTCCTGCGGATGCCCGAGCGCTACAATCAGGCGCCGCTCCCCGAGGTCACAGTCGTCGATATGAACGAGGAGCGCATGAACGGCAACGGCAGCCCGTTCTCCAATGCGCTCGCGGATGCCATGCAGGAAAACCTCCTGCGTGGCGAGCAGAGCATTCTGCTGCTGAACCGCAGGGGGTATCATACGCTTTTGCAGTGCAAAAACTGCTATGAACCGCTCTACTGCCCGAACTGCTCCGTGCCGATGACCTATCACAAGGCAAACGGCTGTCTCATGTGCCACTACTGCGGGCATGTGCAGCCGCCGACGGAGACCTGCCCGAAATGCGGGCAGAAGGGCATGCGGCTGATGGGCTTCGGGACGCAGAAGCTCGAGGAGGAATTGCAGACATTGCTCCCCCATGCGCGCATCCTGCGGATGGACGCCGACACGACGATGACGCGCTCTGCTTATGAAACAGGCTTCCGCGCCTTCGCAAACGGCGAATATGACATTCTCTGCGGCACACAGATGATCGGCAAGGGGCTCGATTTCCCGAATGTCACGCTGGTCGGCGTGGTGTCGGTCGATAAGGCGCTGTTTGCGGGCGATTACCGCAGCTATGAACGCACCTTCTCGCTGGTGACGCAGGTTGTCGGGCGCGGCGGCAGAGGCAAACGGCAGGGCAGGGCGATTTTGCAGACGCATATGCCCGACCACTATGTCTTGCAGCTTGCAGCCGCACAGGATTACGACAGCTTCTATGAGCAGGAGATTGCAATGCGCAGGGCGCTGCTCTTTCCGCCGGTCTGCGATCTCTGCGTGATCGGCTTCTCGGGCGTCTTTGAGGAAAAGGTGCAGGCAGCCGCGTCGAGATTCACGGAGATCATCGCGGAGGTGCTCCGCGAGACAGGGCTCCGCATGCCGCTGCGTGTGCTGGGACCGGTCGCCGCAAGCTACGGCAGGCTGAACGGCAAATACCGTATGCGCGTGCTGATGAAGTGCAAAAACACAGAAGAAACGAGAAAATTCATACGCATGCTGCTGGAGCGTGCGTATGCGGACAGGCAGTTCTCCGGCATCTCCGTCTATGCGGACATGAACGGCGACTGCGGCATTTGACGAAAGGGAAATACAGGATGGCAAAGACAAAGCAGCCGCGTTTCATCGTGGCATATTCGCAGAAGATGGATCTGACCAACGAGACGCAGGTGCTCATTGATGTGGCGACCGGCGTGAATTATATGTACCATCAGAACGGTTACAGCGGCGGTCTGACCGTGCTGGTTGACGGGGAAGGGCATCCGATCGTGACGCCGCGTGAGCTGCTGCCGCAGTATCAGGGATAACAGAAGGAGCAACGGAAAACATGGAAGACGGAGCGCTCGGAAAGATCCTCGGCGGACTGGCTTCGGCAGCAACGGTTGTCGGAACGATTGTGGCTGTCATGGCTTACCGCGATACCAAACAGCAGCCTGTTCCGGAGGAGCCGACGGCATCCTATGCGGAGCAGACGGCCGCGCAGACTGAGACACAGACAGAGGCACAGACTGCGGAGATGACGCTTTCTGCCGGTACCGAATCCGCAGCAGAGGTGCAGACGGCGGCTGTCACGGATACAACGGCGGCTGCTGCGGTCACGGAGCAGGCTGCGGTGACAGGCACGGCGGCGGCTTCATCCTCTGCCGCACCGCCGCCCGAAAAGGATCTCACCGTTCACGCAGACAGCGATTTCAAGGTGAAGACGCTTGCGGCGGTGCAGCCTGCGGCATGGCGCTATATGCCCTCCACCTTTTTCAGCTATGACGCAAACAAGGGCATGCTCTATTTTCTCAGCGACACCACGCATATTTCCGCCTGCGACATCGCATCGGGCACTGTGCAGGAGATCGGCGATTTCGGCGACCGCACCGAGGCTTACGGCCTTGCGGTGAACCCCTTTACCGGGAAGCTCTACGCCGCCGTGCGCAGCACGGAGAACGCGAACAGCGTGGATCTCTATGACTGCACGGATGACAGGATCGCAGCAGAGCATATCATGTGGGACACCCGCACTGAGCACAGCAACATGATCCTTTTCCCGAACAAGGACACGGCGTTCATCTCCGTGAATACGAACGATTACGGCAAGTATTCGCTGAAGGACGGCACCGGCGAGTACGGCGAAAATGCGATGTACCGCGACTTGGTGAGCAATTCCTATTCGGCGGTCATGCCCTTTTTGCAGGACGGCAGCTATTGGTATCTCTTCCTGTGGAATGATACATACAGCGGGCGGTTCAAGATGGATGCCGCGATGACACGGCAGATTTTGCCCTCCGCATCCGTGCCGCTCAGGAATCTGACGGACTGGACAAAGGGCACATGCGGCATCTCTGTGGACGGAGACGGGCTCTGCTATCTGGATCCCGACCGCAATATCCGGGAGATCAGCCCGGAGGCGGAGCGCGGCGGCGGCTCGCTGCTTGGCGCATCCGAAAGCCCCGATACGCTGCTGGTGGACGGCAGCCGCATCGAAAACAGCGCATCTGCATATCTCTCGCAGAATATCCCGTGCTTTATCCGCATCGACAACAGCCGCTTTGTGCTCTATGATGCCGATGACGGCGCACTGAAGCTGCTTTATACGGAGTGAGACACATGACAGCCAAAGCCAAACGGAATCTGCTTCTCCGCGTGCTCATATACGGCGGGCTGCTGACTGCGGCGGTGATCGCCCTGCGCATGCGTGCCTGCCCGACATGGACACCGGCAGCGGTCACGGAGACGTATCAGACAAGGAAGCCGAATCCTTATATCGACCCGGAGGGGCAGACGCAGGAGACGCGCATTCTGCCGCCGGAGGGATTTGCCCGCACGGAAGCGGCAGAGGGCAGCTTCACGGCATTCATGCGGCAGCAGCCGGTCTACGGGGACGGCAGCATGATCTATGTCTATGACGGCTCACAGCGCTCCGGCGCGGGGGCTGCGGCGGTCTATGATCTTTCGGTCGGCGCAGAGGGCTATCAGGAATGTGCCGACAGCATCATCCGGCTCTGGAGCGAATATTTCCGGGGCACCGGGCAGGAGGCGCGGCTCTCCTATCATCTGAGCAACGGCTTCCTCTGCGACTGGGCGAGCTGGAAGCGCGGGAAGCGCGTGCTGGCGTTCGGCGACTTTGCAATGTGGCTGCCGCTCTCGCTCCCCGATGATTCCGAGCAGCAGTTTCACAATTACCTCGTCACGGTGATGCGCTATGCGGGGACGCTCTCGCTGGAAGCGGAGTCGGAGCCGATTGATGTGTCTGAGGCGCATCCCGGCGATATTCTCTGTCACGGCGGCGCACCCGGGCATGCGGTGCTGATCGCCGATGAAGCGGTGAACGAAGCAGGCGAACGCTGCTTTCTGCTCGCGCAGGGGTTCATCCCGGCGCAGAGCTGTCAGATCCTTGCGGGCTATGCAGGCGCAGAAAGCCCGTGGTACAGCGCATCGCAGCTTACAGGCGATGAGATCCGGCTTGAGGGCTACACCTTCCGCGGAGACGGGATTCTCCGCCGCTGGAACGGCGGATTTGCCTGATCGCGGACAGAGGGGTCACCCGCGGAGCGCACGCACAACTGTATATCAATCTGAAAGGAACATACTATCATGGCAATTCGCAACATTGTAAAGGCAGGCGATCCGGTTCTGCTGAAAAACTGCCGCCCGGTCGAGAAGTTTGACGACAAGCTCGCAGCGCTGATCGACGACATGATCGACACGCTGAAAAAGTCGGGCGGTGTCGGGCTTGCGGCACCGCAGGTCGGCATCCTGCGCAGAGTATTCATCATGATGCTGGAGGAGGACGGCGATGTCATCGAAGCAGTGAATCCCGAGATCGTCAAGACCTCCGGCAAGGTGCGCGATGTGGAGGGCTGCCTCTCCGTGCCGAACCAGTGGGGCTATGTCACCCGCCCGAAGACCGTTGTGCTGCGTGCCTATAACCGCAGGGGCGAGCAGTATGAGCTCAAGCTCCGCGATCTCGGTGCGCGCTGTGCATGCCACGAGAACGACCACCTGAACGGGCGTCTGTTCACGGAGCTTGTCGAGGAATTCGTCGAGCCGGAGCGTGAGGGCGGCAAAAAGTGATTGACCGGCGAAAGCTGCTTTCCCGTGCGCTCACGGCATTCGCGGCGGGCGCCGTGATCCTGATGCTGCTCATCTTTCTGCCGGCGGGGACGCTGCGGTATTTCGGCGGCTGGCTGCTGACGGGCATTCTCTTTGTGCCGATGCTCGCGATGGGGCTTGTGATGTATGTGAAAGCGCCGGAGCTGCTCGGAAAGCGGCTCTCCGCGAAGGAGCGGGAGCAGGATCAGCAGCTTGTCGTGAAGCTGAGCGGCGGGATGTTTCTGCTGGGCTTTGTGATTGCGGGGCTCGATTTCCGCTTCGGATGGCTGCCGCTCCCCAAATGGGTGCAGATCGCGGCTGCGGTCATCTTCCTCACCGGCTATGCGCTCTATGCGGAGGTGCTGCGCGAAAATGCGTATCTCTCGCGCACGGTCGAGGTGCAGCAGGGGCAGAAGGTCATCGACACGGGGCTTTACGGAATTGTGCGGCATCCGATGTATTTGGCGACGCTTCTGATGTTCACTGCGGTGCCGCTTGTGCTCGGCTCCGTGACCGCACTGCCGGTGTTTCTGATCTATCCCGCGCTGATGGTGCTGCGCATCCGCAATGAAGAACAGGTGCTGCGGGAGGGCCTCAGGGGCTACGCGGCATATTGTGAGAAGGTAAAATACAGACTGATTCCGTTCATCTGGTAACGGGGACTGGAGGTCTATATGAAGATCGTATTTATGGGCACGCCGGAGATCGCTGTCCCGACGCTGGACGCGCTCCACGCAGACGGACATGAAATCGCGGCAGTCTTTACCCAGCCGGACAGACCTGCCGGCAGAGGCAAGAAGCTCCGTGCATCGGCAGTGAAGCAGCGGGCAGAAGCGCTCGGGCTCCCGGTGTATCAGCCGGAATCGCTGCGCCGCGGTGATGACGCCGCAGAAGCGATGCGCGTTTTGCAGGAGATCTCCCCGGAGCTGATCGTGGTCATCGCATACGGGCAGATTCTGCCGAAGGAGATCCTCTGTCTCCCGCAGCACGGCTGCATCAATCTTCATGCATCCCTGCTCCCGAGATGGCGCGGTGCGGCACCGATTCAGCGCGTCATTCTGGCAGGCGACACCGAAACGGGCGTCACGGCGATGCAGATGGCAGAGGGGCTCGACACCGGCGATATGCTCCACACGCTGAAAATCCCGGTCGCGCCCGATGAAACGGCGGAAACGCTGCACGATAAGCTCGCAGACCTCGCTGCGGATACCATCCGCGAGACACTGGAGCTGCTGCAAAAGGGCGAACTCACCGCGACCCCGCAGGACGACAGCGCTGCCTGCACCGCCGCAAAGGTCACAAAGGACATGAGCCTCATTGATTTCAAAAAATCCGCACAGGAGATCGACCGCACCATCCGTGCCGTCACGGGTGCAGCGCTGCTCTGCGGCAGGCGCATCAAGATCCGCGGCTCTGTTGTCACCGATGAGCGCTCCGATCTCACGCCGGGTACTGTGCTGAATCCGCAGACGCTCACATTTGTCTGCGGCGACGGGCGCTGCGTCAGACCGCTTGTTTTGCAGGCGGAGGGCTCGCGTGCGATGCCCGCGGCGGAATTCCTGCGCGGCTTCCGTGTGGCAGTCGGCGACCGCTTCTCTGCGATTGTCTGAACACCGTATCAACCGCATCCGATCTGCATACACTTTTGTTAAGGAGGTATTCTCATGCAATACGCAACCTACGGACTTGTGATTCTCTCCCTGATTATTTCCGTTGCTGCCTCGATCAATGTGAAGGCATCCTTCAAGAAATGGAGCCGCGTGCGCAATTCCCGGGGTCTCACCGGCGCAGAAGCCGCCCGTCAGATGCTTATGCAGCACGGCATCTCGCATGTGGCGATTGAGCCGGTTCCGGGCAGCCTCACCGATCACTATGACCCGACCTCGCAGACAATCCGTCTCTCGCAGGATGTTTACAATTCGGACAGCGTGGCAGCCGTCGGCGTTGCGATGCACGAGGCGGGACATGCCGTGCAGTATGCGCAGGATTATGCGCCCGTGAAGCTCCGTCATGCGATCGTGAAATCGACCAATGTCTCTTCGATGGTCTCCTATCTGCTGGTCGTGCTCGGCATCGTTTTCAGCTCCTACAATCTCCTGACGCTCGGCATCGTGTTCTTCCTCGCGGTGGTGTTCTTCCAGCTCGTGACACTCCCTGTGGAGTTCAATGCGAGCATCCGTGCGGTGCGCACGCTGGAAGATTCCATGATGCTCGAAGCGGAAGAGCGGAAGGGCGCGGCGGCAGTGCTCCGTGCGGCAGCGCTCACCTATGTGGCGGCGCTGGTGACCTCTCTGCTCCAGCTCCTGCGTCTGCTGCTGATCCGCGGGCGGCGCAGATGATCGGGCTGGAGGCGCGTCTGCTCTGTGTGCGGACGCTGATCCGTTCGCTCAAGGCAAAGAGCTATTCCAATCTTGCGCTGACACATGCCCTGATGAATGCCGAAGACCTGACACCGCAGGAGAGTGCGCTCTGCCGCAGCTTGTTCCGCGGCACCTTTGACCGCATGCTGACGCTCGATGCCTGCATTGCGGCATATGTGAAGCGCCCGCTTGAAAAGCTCGACACGGAGGTGCTCTGTGTGCTGCGCTGCGGCGTCTATGAGCTCCTCTATCTTAGCACGCCGGAATCGGCGGCGGTGAATCTCTGGACAGAGTGCGTGAAGAAGCTCCGCAAGGGGAGCGCTTCGGGCATGGTGAATGCCGTGCTGCGCGGGTTTCTGCGCAGCGGGAAGGAGATCCCGTATCCGGCGGATGCGCGTGCGGCAATGTCCGTGCGCTATTCGGTCTCGCCCGCGCTGCTCGATGCGCTGCTTGCCGATTATGACGAGCCGACCGTGACCGCATTTTTAGAGGATGCGATGGCTGCGCCGCCTGTATATCTCAGGCGCAATCCGCTCTGCGAAAACAGCGAACGCCTCATGCCGCGGTCGGTGCCGGTGGACGGCATCCCGGGGGCGTATGTGATCGAAAAGCGCGGCGAAACGGCCGAGGTCCCGACCGAGATCGACGGCAAGGTGCAGGTGCCGATCGACCCCTGCCGCAGCGGGCTGATCGGCGATGCAAAGGCTTTCGGCAACAAAAGCTGCCATGTGCAGGATTTAGCGTCACAGCTTTGCTGCATGGCGCTGGACGCACAGCCCGGGGAGACTGTCCTCGATGTCTGTGCGGCACCGGGCGGCAAGACCTTCACGATCGCGGAGATGATGCAGAATACGGGGCATGTTTATGCCTATGACCTGCACGAAAACCGCGTGAAGCTCATCCGCGACGGCGCAAAGCGTCTGGGGCTTACCGCAATCGAAGCACAGGCAGGCGATGCGCGTGAAACAGACAAACCGCAGGCAGACCGCATCCTCTGCGATGTGCCCTGCTCGGGGTACGGCGTCATCCGGAGAAAGCCGGAGCTGCGGTATAAATCCCCGGCGGAGACCGCCGCGCTCCCGGAGATTCAGCTTGCGATTTTAGAAGCGGCGGCAAAGGCGCTGAAGCCGGGCGGCGTGCTCGTCTATTCGACCTGCACGGTGCTGAAACGCGAGAATGAAGCCGTGGTGCGGGCGTTTCTCTCGGCGCACCCGGAGTTTCAGACAGAGAAGCCGTGGGACAAATATCCCGCGCTTAAACCCTTTGCAAAGGACATGACCACGCTCTTCCCCGCGATGGTCGGCAGCGACGGATTTTTCCTGTGTAAAATGCGAAAGCGCGAGGCGTAACATATGGACATCACAGAGCTGAATCTTCTGACCGAGCAGTATTATAAGACACCGAAATACAAGCCGGATCCGAAATTCCGCTGCATCAAGGCATATTATCCGAACAGCGAGGATGTGATTCTGGTCGGCGAGGCAGATCCGAACTTTATCTTCTGGATGTCGCTCACAAAAATCGGCGACACGGAAACAAACCGCGCAATCTTTGCCTATCTCTCGCAGACAGAGCCGACCGTCTTCGGCTCGGATTCCAGCGTGATCAGAGCGGCGGGATATACCTATGCGCAGCTGCAATCCTTTTATATGGCAGAGCTGACCTGTGCGGAGGATATTCTGAACCGCCGCAGGTCGGGGAAACAGAAGGCAAAGCAGCGCGGCAGGGACAGGCAGATCCTGCGCCGGCTGAGATCCGATCTGGAAACGCTGAGCCGGGTCACCGGTGATCCGGTCGCCGATTACAGGCAGCATGAAGCGCTGATCCGTGAGATCGAATCGCAGACCGATCTGCGCTGCTCGGACAATCCTGCGGTCACGGACGCCTACAACCGGCTCATGCAGCGCTGTTCCGATTTATACAACGCTTATATGACGGAGGTGCGATGATGACACAGGAATGGCAGAGACTTTACGATGCGGCAAAGGCGGTGCTCAGTCCGCGCCGCATCTCGGAATATGTGACCTGCGGAGAGGTCTCCGCGGCAGTCGAATCGGAATCGGGCAAGATCTACACGGGCGTCTGTGTGGACACCTGCTCGACGCTCGGCATCTGTGCGGAGCGGAGTGCGATCTTTCAGATGCTGGCAAACGGGGAGCATGAGATCCGCCGCGTGCTGGCGATATTGCCCGACGGCGGCACGGGCGCGCCCTGCGGGGCATGCCGCGAGCTGATGGTGCAGCTCATGCCGGAAACCTATGGCGATATTGAGATCATGATGAACTTTGAGACCGGCGAAACGGTCACAATGCGCGAGCTGACGCCGCACTGGTGGATCTGATATGATACGCGAAATCTGTGACGCCGACTACGACGGCCTGATGCGGCTTTACACGCATCTGCACGAAAAAACTGTCCTCCGGAAGACGCCGGAGGTCGCGGCGGTCTGGGCAGGAATCCTCAGAAATCCCGCCTATCACATCATCGCCGCGGAGGAGGACGGGCAGATTGTCTCGTCCTGCACCTGCCTGATCGTGCCGAATCTGACGCACGGCTGCCGCCCCTATGCGCTCATCGAAAATGTCGTGACGCATGCTGCATACCGCGGCAGAGGGCTTGCGGCGGCGTGCCTTGACTATGCCTGCGAAATCGCCCGAAGCGAAAACTGCTACAAGATGATGCTGATTACCCAGTCAAAGGAAGCATCGACGCTGCGCTTCTATGAGCGTGCGGGCTACACCCGCGGCAGAACAGCGTTTGTGAAGCTCCTGTGACCGATCTTTCAGAAATCGGTATCGTCTGACGGCGATCATCTGTAATGGGGCTTACGCCCCGAATCCCGATTCAGTAATTCTCAGTTTACAATCAAGCGCAATTTCATAATTATCACATTCTCAATCTGTCTGCGAAGCAGACTCAACAATTGCGCATTGCGAATCGCACATTGCGCATTTCGGAAAGTGAGGTGCTCCGGAAAATGGAAAAAGTGGATATTTTAGGCCTGCTGCCGGAGCAGCTTGAAGCTGAGATCACGGCAATGGGCGCGCCGAAATTCCGCGCAAAACAGATCTTTCGCTGGCTGCATGTCCGGCGGGTCTTCGACTTTGCGGAAATGACGGATTTATCTAAACAATTTCAATCGGAGCTCTCGGGGCGTTTTTATATAAATATGCCAAAAATTGCGCAAACACTTGCATCTTGTGCCGATGATACTGTAAAATATCTATGTAGGCTCTCTGACGGGAACCTTGTCGAAACCGTGCGCATGGTCTATCACCACGGTGTGACCGCGTGTATCTCGACACAGGTCGGCTGCAAGATGGGCTGCACATTCTGTGCCTCGGCGCCGCTCGGCTTTATCCGCAATCTGACCCCCGGCGAAATGCTCGGGCAGATCTATGCGGCGGATGCAGGGCGCCCCGAAGCGGAGCGGATCTCCGGCGCGGTGCTCATGGGCATCGGCGAGCCGCTCGACAATTACGATAACGTGATGCAGTTCCTGCGCCTGCTCTCCTGCCCCGAGGGGCGGAACCTGAGCCTGCGGCATGTGTCGCTCTCAACCTGCGGCATCGTCCCGCATATCTACCGGCTCGCGGAGGAGGACTTCCCGCTGACGCTCTCTGTCTCGCTCCATGCGGCAGAGGACACCCGGCGCTCAGAGCTTATGCCCGTCAACCGGCGCTATCCGCTGAGCGAACTGCTGAAAGCCTGCTCGGATTATTTCAAAAAGACCGGCAGGCGCGTGACATTTGAATACGCCGTCATCGCAGGGCAGAACGATACCCCCGAGATGGCAAGGCTGCTCGGCGAACGCCTGAGGCCGCTTTTCCCGAAGCAGCGCCCCCATGTGAACCTCATCCCGGTCAATCCGGTGAAGGGCACGGGCTATGCGGCAGGCAGCGCCGCAAAATTTCAGAAGCTGCTGGAGCGGCAGGGCATCAACGCGACGGTGCGGCGCACGCTCGGTGAAGACATCGAGGCGGCATGCGGGCAGCTCCGGCGCAATACAATAGAAAACGCAGGATTATAATATCGAGGACCTGCGGCAGAGGAAAGTGTGGTGAGCGGCATTGAGAGCCTATCAGGGCTGTGACATCGGAAAGGTGCGGACAGAGAACCAGGATTCTGTGCGTGCAGAGGCATTCCCCGACGGCGTGCTGGCGCTGGTCTGCGACGGCATGGGCGGCATGCAGAACGGCAGTGCCGCGAGCAAGATCGCCATTTGCTCCGCAGAGGAGAAATTCCGTGCGGAATACCGCGAGGGCATGCCCGCAGAGGAGATCTGCGAGCTGCTGCGCCGCTGTGCGGCAGAGGCGAACCAGAAGGTCTATCAGGCGGCTGTCCACAGCTCGGTGCCGAGCAGGATGGGGACAACGCTCGTCGGTGCATTTGCACGCGATGACGTCTGCTGCCTTGTCAATGTCGGCGATTCGCGTGCCTACCTGATCGGCAGCGAGGGCGCGGCACATCAGCTCACGACCGATCATACCGTCGTGCAGCTTCTGTATCAGAAGGGCGTCATCACGGCGGATATGCGCGCAACGCACGAGCGCCGCAATGAGCTTATGCGGGCAATCGGCGTGCAGAGCAGAGTGCTCTCCGACACGCAGAGCTTCCCGCTTAAGGGGGATGAGCAGATTCTTCTCTGCTCAGACGGCTTCTACGGCATGGTGAACGATCAGAAAATCGCAGAGATCATCCGGGAAACCGACCCCGCACATATCCCCGAACGCTGCATCGAAGCGGCGAACGAAGCAGGCGGCAAGGATAATATCTCCGTCATCCTGCTGACACAGCGCTGATCCCTTTTTCATTTTGTCAACCCGCTGACGGTGCATGAAAGGCATGTGCCGCGGCTGAAGCTATAAACCCCAAACATTTCTGCCGGCAGACATAACCCGGCACGGAGGTCAGAGATGGAAAAAAACGATCGCAACGACAAGAACATCGGCAAGAAGCTCGACGGGCGTTATGAAATCCTCGAACGCATCGGCGAGGGCGGTATGGCGGATGTCTACCGTGCAACCGATGTGGTGGACAAGAAGACCGTCGCCGTCAAGATCCTGAAGCGTGAGTTTGCAGAGAACGAGGAGTTCCTGCGCCGCTTCCGCAATGAATCCAAGGCGATTGCGGTGCTGAGCCATCCGAATATCGTCAAGGTGTTCGATGTGGGCTTCTCCGACCGCATCCAGTTCATCGTCATGGAGTACATTGACGGCAACACACTGAACGAATACATGGAGCTCCAGGGGCAGCTCGACTGGAGAGATGCTGTGCATTATATCCTCCAGATCCTGCGCGCTTTGCAGCATGCGCACAGCAAGGGCATCGTGCACCGCGACATCAAGCCGCAGAATATCATGATGCTCCCCGACGGCACGATCAAGGTCATGGACTTCGGCATCGCGAAGTTTGCCCGCGAGGAGGGCAAGACCCAGACCGACAAGGCAATCGGCACCGTGCACTATATCAGCCCGGAGCAGGCACGCGGCGCTGCGACAGACGCAAAGAGCGACCTCTATTCCGTCGGCGTCATGTTCTATGAGATGCTGACCGGCAAGAAGCCGTTTGATACCGATAACCCCGTGAGCATCGCTGTCATGCACATGCAGGCGGAGGTGCCGCAGCCGCATACCATCCGTCCCGACATCCAGGTCGGACTTGAGGAGATTATCCTCAAGGCAATGCAGAAGGATCCGAAGGACCGCTACCAGACTGCCCGCGATATGATGGATGACATCGAGACCTTCAAGGAGAACCAGGATGTGCTGTTCGGCTACTTCCCGGAGCTTGAGAAGAGAGCCGGCAGATCCGTCGAGACGATCCTCGCAGGCGGCAGCAGCGACAGCGACAAGACCAAGACCCGCGCCTATACCCCGGTGAACGAGCCGGAGGAGCCCGCAGAGGCGCCCGAGGACTCCGAGGAAGAGGATTACGAGGACGATGAGGATGAGTATGAGGAGGAGGAGCGCAAGTCGCTCTTTGTCCCGATCTTCAGCGCTGTCATCATTGTCGTCATCGTCGTTGCGGCGATCATGTTCTCCAGCATGATCCTCGATGCGCTTGACCGCACCCGCACGGGCGTCACGGTCGAGGAGATGGCAATGCCGAACCTCATCGGCATGGACTATCAGGAAGCAAATATGCAGTACAGCGAGTATATCCAGATCGTTGTGGACAGCACCGAGTATTCCGACTTTGAAAAGGATAAGATCTTCGATCAGGATATCCCCGAGGGCAATGCCGTCAAGAAGGGCGAGAAGGTTAAGGTCAAGGTCAGCCTCGGCGCCCGCAAGGTGCAGATCTCCGATTTCACGAACTGGGACTATGAGACTGCAAAGCAGCAGATCCAGTCGCTCGGCATCAATGTCGATCCGCGTTATTCCTATAACGATGAGGTCGAAGCCGGCAAGATCATTTCCACCGATCCGCAGGGCCCTGTCGATGTGGACCCGAATTCCTATCTGATCGTCACCATCAGCCGCGGTCCGAACAAGAAGACCGTGCCTGTGCCGAATTTCGTCGGTCATAACTGGGAGGTCGCGCTGACGGAAGCGGAGTCTCTCGGTCTCCTGCTTGAGAAGAAGTCGGTCAACGACATCACCGAGGAGGGCACAATCCTCAGCCAGGATATCAAGGCAAACGAGGAGGTTTCCGAGAACACGGTCATCACGCTTGAGGTTTCGACCGGTGTGCCGGAGCCGAAGGATGTCGATCTCGCATTCACGATCCCGGGCGACGCAGCGGGCAGATTCCACATCACCGTGTATGAGGACGGCATCGTGACGCTGGAAGCTTCGTCGTTCGATGTGGAGTATGCAAGCGGCAGAACGAAGGTCACTGTCTCCGGCAACGGCACGGCAGACCTGATCCTCACGCTGACCAACGATGCGACCGGCGCAAAGGCGCGCATCGGCAGCTTCCGCGTCAATTTCGATACGGGCAGCGTCACGACGCTGAGCGCAGATATCGGCAAGGCGTTCCATGATGTCGGCGGCATCGCTGTTGTCACAACAGTCTCCACTGCCGCTACACACGCCGAAACGACCACTGAGAAGACATGGGCACCGCCTGTTTCGACGGAGACTACGACTGTCGCAACGACGGAGGCACCGCCCGAGCCTTCCACTGAGGCTCCGGCAGAATGAACGGACTGATTATCAAAGCAGTCGGGGGACTTTACACGGTAGAGTCCCCCGACGGTGTATATGCCTGCAAAGCACGTGGCATCTTCCGCAGGCAGGGGATCTCGCCCTGTGCCGGCGACCGCGTGGAGTTTGAGGAGGGCTGCATCACGGCAGTCTCCCCGCGGAAAAATGAGCTGATCCGTCCGCCGCTGGCAAATCTCGACCGGCTGTTCTTTGTGCTGTCCGTGCGCGATCCTGCGCCGAATCTGCTGCTGCTCGACCGCTTCCTCGCGGTCTGTGTCTACAAGAACATCGAGCCGGTGCTGGTGTTTACAAAGGTCGATCTCGCGGATGCGGGGAAATATGCGGCGATCTACGAAAAGAGCGGCTTCCCGCTCTGCACGGCGGACTATGAGAATCCGCAGAGCGTCGATGCCGTCAGGGAGATGCTCAAAGGGAGAATCAGCGCATTTACAGGGAATTCCGGCGTCGGCAAATCGACGCTGCTCAATGCGGTCGCGCCGTCGCTCTCGCTGGAGACGGCAGACATCAGCAAGAAGCTCGGCAGAGGGCGTCACACGACCCGCGACACGGTGCTCTATACGCTGGAAAACGGCGGCAGAGTGGCGGATACCCCGGGCTTCTCGACTTTTGAGACAGATGCCTATGCGAAGATTGCGCCGGAGGAGCTGCCCGAATGCTTCCCGGAGATCGCGGCGGTCACAGAGCCCTGCCGCTATGCGGACTGCCGGCACCTGAAGGAGCCCGACTGCGCCGTGCGTGCGGCAGTCGCGGCGGGGGAGATCCCGCAGAGCCGCTACGAAAGCTATACTGTGATGCTCAGCGAGGCATTGCAGAGAAAGAGCTACTGACATGAAGCGTACATGTATCATCTGTGCGGGCGGTCCCGAGGAGGGGCTGCCCTGTCTGCCGCTGCCGGAGGAGGCATATATCCTCTGTGCGGACAGCGGGCTGCGGCTCTGTGAGCGTCTGGGGCGCACGCCCGATCTTGTGCTCGGCGATTTTGATTCGCTCGGTGCGGCGCCGGAGGGCTATCCCGTGATGACCGTGCCCGTCGAGAAGGACGACACCGACACAATGCTTGCGGCGCGGGTCGCGCTGGAAAAGGGATACCGCGATATCCGCATCTGCGGGGCATTCGGCGGGCGGCTCGATCACACCCTTGCCAATATCCAGACGCTGGAATTTCTCATGGACGCGGGCGCAGAGGGCATCCTCATCGGTGTGCGGGACTGGGCGTGCATGCAGGGGAGCGGCACGGCAAGGCGCTATGAGACGCCGAAAGGCTGGTCGCTTTCGGTGTTCGCGTGGACAGAGCGCTGCACGGGCGTCACGCTCAGGGGCACGAAGTATCCGCTGGAAAACGGCACGCTCACACGCGGCTTCCCGCTCGGCGTCAGCAATGCGGTCACGGGCGATTTTGCGGAGGTCACATGCAAAGAGGGGCGCCTGCTCGTCACGGCATCGCGCCTCTGATGCACCGATTCAAGGCACTGTGCATATCCTGTTACAAAGGAGGCGAGTGCTGTGAAGGTCGTTGTGATGCGAAGCCCCCGTCTGCTCGCGGGGCTGCTGCGGCTGATGTTCCGCATCAGGCGGGATTCGGCGGAGCAGGAGTGAATCCATAGAGGAAAGTGCTTCTGTGATAAATCGGTAGTTTGCAGAGTAACCCCTCCACCACCGCCTGTGGCGGCGGTTCCCCTCCCCTTTCAAGGGAGGCAAGGTCAAACGCTTCTCAAAGGCTGGAGATTCCTCGTTCTTGGCTCCCTTGAAAGGGGAGCTGTCAGCGGAGCTGACTGAGGGGTTAAATTCTGATTTCTGCTGCACAATTCCGAGTAGAAACTGCGGCACGCCGCCCTGTGAAAACCACGGGGCGGCTGTTCTTTTCCCCCGCCCCCGGGCATATACTGCCGCGAAAGGGGCGATTCGATGCATAATCTGATACTCCGGCTGGCGGCGGTGCTCACGGCGCTCTGTCTCATGCAGGTGCGGGTCTCCGCGGACGGCAGGCCGCCGTTTCGTTATGGCTCCGTGCTGATGGAAGCGGAGACGGGCACGGTGCTCGGCGGCACAGACAGCGATGTGCAGCTCCCCTGCGGCACGATGACAAAGCTCATGACCGTGTATCTCACGGCAAAGGCAATCTCTGCGGGCACGCTCACGGAAGATACCCCCGTGACGGCGCCGCCTGCTGCGGAAGCGCAGAAGGGCGCGGTGATCTGGCTGACGGCGGGGGAGCAGATGCCGGTCGCTGACCTTTTGCGGGGCGTCATCATCGGGAATGCGAATGACGCGGCGGTGACGCTTGCCTGCCGCCTTGCGGGAACAGAACAGGCGTTCGTCCGGGAGATGAACCGTGCGGCTGAGTCGCTCTCCATGCGAAATACTGTCTTCACGGACTGCACGGGCAATGACGCGGGGAATCTCAGCTCGGCGCATGATTTGGGGCTCCTTTGCTGTGCGCTGCTGCAATACGATTTTCTCACGCCGTATTTCACGACATGGCGCGATTTTCTGCGGGAGGGCGCAACGGAGCTTGTCTCGGAGAACCGCCTCCTCAAAACCTATGAGGGCATCCTCGGGCTGAAGGCGGGGCACGGGGAGCAAAGCGGCTATACGCTCGCGCTCGCTGCCGAAAAAGACGGCATGCGCTGCGCCGCAGTCGTGCTCGGCTGCGAGGACACCGACGAACGCTTCACCTATGCAAAGCAGCTTCTGCACACGGGCTTCACGGAATATCATGTCATGACACCCGATTTCTCGGCGGAATTTCTCCGCCCGCTCCCAGTGCGTCACGGGACGGAGACGGCGGTGCTGCCCCTCTCAGGCGACCTTCGGGCGGTCGCGGCGCAAAACGGTGCGGCGCTCTCCTGCGAGATCTTATTGCCGCAATATGCCGAAGCGCCGGTCACGGCAGGGCAGCCGCTCGGGACTGCTGCCTTCTTCTGCGGAGACAGTCTCGTCTTTGAAGTGCCGCTCACTGCTGCGGATTCTGTCGAAAAGCGGGATATGCGTGCATCTCTCGGGATACTATTGGATAATCTGTTCAAATAAGTCATTGTGATTTGGCAATATTGCTAAAAAAAGTGAAAGCCCTTGCAATCTTCGGAAATTTATAGTAAAATAGTAATGTATAGGTGATACTGTCCTCTCTCGCCGGACGGTTTGACTGTATATCGCCCGGACATACAAATATACAGAGGGCAAAAATTAAACTATGTGGAGGATGTTGTAACATGGCTTTGAAGCTGAACACCCGGTATCTTGCGAGCTTTCTCGGCGCAGATGAGCTGAGCGGCATTGCTGTCCAGACGGAGGCTGCTGCGAAGGTTCTGCACGACAAGACCGGACTCGGAAATGATTTCCTCGGCTGGCTCACCCTGCCGACGGACTATGACAAGGCGGAATTCGCACGCATTCAGGCGGCGGCGGAGCGCATCAAGAAGCAGGCTGACGTGCTGATCGTCATCGGCATCGGCGGCTCCTATCTCGGCGCACGCGCTGCAATCGAGTTCCTCAAGTCCCCGTTCTACAACAATATGAAGAAGGACACCCCTGACATCTACTATGTCGGAAACAATATCTCCCCGACCTATCTGAACGAGGTGCTCTCGATCTGTGAGGGCAGAGATCTTGCGGTCAATGTCATCTCCAAATCGGGCACGACCACAGAGCCGGCACTTGCGTTCCGCATCTTCAAGAAGCTGCTGGAGGATAAGTACGGCAAGGCTGAGGCAAAGAAGCGCATCTACTGCACCACCGACAAGGCACGCGGTACGCTCAAGAACCTCGCAGATGCAGAAGGCTACGAGAGCTTTGTCATCCCGGATGATGTCGGCGGGCGTTTTTCTGTGCTCACCGCCGTGGGTCTCCTGCCGATCGCGGCAGCAGGCTGCGACATCGAAAAGCTGATGGCAGGCGCCAGAGCTGCACAGGAAGCCTACACCGCACCGTTTGCGGAGAATGACTGCTACACCTATGCGGCACTGCGCAATATCTTCTACCGCAAGGGCAAGAGCGTCGAGATGGTCGTCTCCTACGATCCCTCCTTCGCACTCATGAATGAGTGGTACAAGCAGCTCTACGGCGAGTCTGAGGGCAAGGACAACAAGGGTCTGTTCCCGTCCTCTGCAATCTTCTCGACCGACCTGCACTCGATGGGTCAGTACATCCAGGACGGCACCCGCCTGATGTTCGAGACCGTCATTGACATCAAGCAGCCGAAGCAGGATCTCTTCCTGGAGCCCGATGCTGAGAACGCAGACGGCCTCAACTTCCTCACGGGTCAGAACATGAGCGTTGTGAACCGCAGAGCACTGGAAGGCACGATCCTGGCACACACCGAGGGCGGCGTCCCGAATATCGTGCTGGAGCTCGATGACACCACCGAGGAAACGCTCGGCTGGCTCATCTACTTCTTCGAGAAGGCATGCGCAGTCTCCGGCTATATGCTCGGCGTCAACCCGTTCAACCAGCCCGGCGTCGAGAGCTACAAGAAGAACATGTTTGCTCTGCTCGGCAAGCCCGGCTATGAGGACATGAAGGCAGCGCTCGAGGCAAAGCTCGGCTGATGACATCCGTTCCCAATTTGCACGGCGGCAAGCTGTGAAAATTCAATAAACGAAGGGAGAATTACCATGATTCAAGTGATTACCGGCAAGAAGGGCTCCGGCAAGACGAAGATCCTGCTCGGACTGATCGACGAGGCTGTGAAGGTCTCAAACGGCGATATTATCTGCATTGAGAAGTGCATGAAGCTCACCTATGAGGTGAACCACAAGGTTCGTCTCGTGGACGCTGAGCGCTACAACATCAACGGCTATGATATGTTCTACGGCTTTGTCGCAGGCGTCCTCGCGGGCAACTACGACATCAAGGAGGTCTTTGTGGACGGCATCCTCAAGATCGGCGGCAGAGATTACGAAGAGCTCGGCAAGCTGCTCGAAAAGCTCGATATCCTCACCGGCGATGAGGTCAACATGATCTTCACCGTTTCCGAGGACAAGGAGTCGCTGCCGGAGTCTGTGCTCAAATACCTGATTCCGCAGGCTGACTGATCGGAATTTTGGGGAAATATCCACAAATTTCGTCATTTGATTGACAAAGAGCGGCGTTTTTGGTATAATTGTTCCGTGATGCTGTGTGCATTTTTCGTGATGTGCGCCTGCATGTGCGCCGCCGGAGGAAAGGCAGGCTTACAATGCAGAAGCAGGATGAATCGGCAAGCTATCGGATCAATATCCGGTCGCTGCTGGAACGCATTGGCGAACGCAGGGAGATCAGACGGGAGATCGACGCTGAGACCGCAGCGCTTTACGGGCTGCGCTTTGCAAAGCTCCCCGAAATTGACGGGCTGCTCGAAAACCGGGCAGGCGTCCTGCTCTTCACATATACGCTCCGTGCCCGGCTGCTGCTCGAATGTGACCGCTGTCTCAGCGAAACAGAGCAGACTGTCGAAGCGAAGTTTACCCATGTGATCGTCACGGAAACCGCATCCGAGCAAAACGACGCCGAATATCTGCTGGCACCTGACGCGATGCTCGATCTCGCAGAGACGGCAATGACGGATCTCCGTCTTTCACTGCCGACCAAAACACTCTGCAAGCCGGACTGCAAGGGTCTCTGCCCTCTGTGCGGGCAAAACCGCAACGAGGGGACATGCTCCTGCGAAAGCGAAGGCGATGTCACATTCTCCTTTGAGGCGTGACCGATCGGCTCGTGCCTTTAAGGGCAAGGTTTTGGCAATTCATACTGCATGGGCTTCCCGTGCAAGTTCATAGAAGGAGGTGCCGACAATGGCTGTACCGAAGAATAAAGTTTCCAAGGCAAGACGCGATACCCGCCGTTCTGCTGTCAGCAAGCTGGAAATGCCCGCAATGAGCATCTGCTCCAACTGCGGTGCGATCAAAGCGCCCCACAAGGTCTGCAAGAAGTGCGGATACTACAAGGGTGTTGCAGTGCTCAAGATTGCTGAGGACTGATCGCTGTTTGCAATGATGAGTGAAAGGGGAGAGGGCGTTTGTACTTCTCCCTTTTCATTTTGCTGCACGGGAATCGGATCAGACGGAAAGGAGAATCGGAGACATGATTGAGATAACCGAAGTGACAGCCGGTTCTCCGGCGGACAGAGCCGGCATCAGAGCGGGCGACTGTCTCATTTCTGTCAGCGGCACAGAGATTCACGATGTGCTCGATTACCGCTTTGCAATCACCGAAAAGCACCTCGATGTGCGGGTATTCCGCGAGGGGGAAGCAGTGGAGTTTGCCGTCCGCAAGGGTGAATATGAAGACCTCGGGCTCGGGTTTGCGACGGCGCTCATGGACGAAAAGCGCACCTGCGGCAATCACTGTATCTTCTGCTTCATCGACCAGAATCCGAAGGGCATGCGTCAGACGATCTATTTCAAGGATGACGACGCACGGCTTTCGTTTTTGCAGGGCAGCTATATCACGCTGACAAATCTCACCGACGAGGATGTAGACCGCATCATCCGCATGCACCTCTCCGTGAATGTCTCCGTGCAGACGACAGAGCCCGATCTGCGCAATCAGATGCTCGGCAACAAGAAAGCAGGCGAATCGCTGAAATATCTCTGGAAAATGGCGGAGGCGGGCGTTTCGATGAACTGCCAGATTGTGCTCTGCCCGACCTGGAATGACGGCGATCATCTGCACAAGACGCTCGCAGACCTCTTTTCGATGGTGCCGGCGGTCGAGAGCATCGCGGTGGTGCCCTTCGGCGCGACAAAGCACCGGCAGCATCTCTGCCCGATCCCGTGCTTCACGCAGGAGACCGCAAGGGCGGCAGTGGAGCAGATTGAAGCGGTGCAGCGCTGGTCGCTCGGCGCAAACGGGCGGCGCATTGTCTATGCGTCGGACGAGCTCTATCTGCTTGCGGGGCTCCCGCTCCCGGAGGATGAAGCCTACGAGGGCTACCCGCAGTATGAGAACGGCGTCGGGATGCTCAGATACCTGATGAATGAATTTTATGATGCGCTGGAAGATGCGGAATATGACGGTGATGCGCGTTTTCTGACGATTGCGACCGGGACGGCGGCAGCGCCGTTTCTCGAGAAGATGATGCGCGATCTCGAAGCGAAGTTCCCGGCTGTGCACTGTCAGGTGATTCCGGTGCTGAATGATTTTTATGGGCACACGGTCACGGTTGCGGGGCTGCTGACAGGGCAGGATCTGCTCGCACAGCTCAGAGGGCGCGAGCTCGGCAGCGCGGTGCTTTTGTCGGAGACATGTCTTCGGCATGACGATGTGTTCCTCGATGACATGACGCGGGAGGAGCTCGAAGAAGCGCTTGGTGTCAGAGTGATCAAGAATGCGGTAGACGGGTATGTGCTGCTGGATACCGTGCTGGGCTACGCAGAAGGGCATTTATGAATGTGCCCGGAGCCCGTGCAGGCGTTTCCCTCCGGGAGCCCAACCGAAGACGCCCAATGACAATCCGATGACGCCGCTGTTCGCGGCTATTGGACATGCCGTTCTCCCTGCATCGGTTCTTCTATTGGACGCAGCGTATCTCGGCTCCCCTAACAGGGGAGCTGTCGCGAAGCGACTGAGGGGTTGAGAGCGAACGCACGCCGCAGAGAACCCCTCCACCACCGCCTTTGGCGGCGGTCCCCCTCCCCTTTCATGGGAGGCAGGAAGGCGGGGATTTCATGCGCAGCAATTTCATTCTCTTCATATTTTATCATTTCACTGTATTATTTCAAGATACTCGCTTTCTATAAGGGGTGATCATCTTGATCATCTTGGCACGGAGCCCGTGCAGGCGTTTTGCCTCCGGGTGCCCGACCGAAGATGCCCAATGACAGCCCGTTGACGGCGCTGCTCGCGCCTATTGCAAATTCCGTTCCCCCTTGTCTGTGTTTTTTTCAGCATCTTACACAAAATGCCGCGCTGCATTGCCATCTTACTTGTGGATTCACCATATCTAAGGGCGGTAACACGGTAACTCGGTAACACCGCCCGGAGCCCGGACTCTGACAACCTATCAGGGTATGTCAAATTGTCAAAATGTCAAAACAGTCAAACGCTTTCAGCACACGATTCTGAATCATCGGTGCAAGGCGATATCATAATTGCGCATTGCAAATTGCGAATTTGTAGGAGTGATCACATGTCATTACCCATCGTTGCAGTCGTCGGCAGACCGAATGTCGGCAAATCGACGCTGTTCAATAAGCTGGTCGGGCAGCGCCTCTCGATTGTCGAGGACACGCCTGGCGTCACCAGAGACCGCATCTATGCAAAGGCAGAATGGTGCGGCAGAGAGTTCATGGTCGTCGATACGGGCGGCATTGAGCCGAAAACCGATGACAGCCTGCTTCAGCAGATGCGCCGTCAGGCAGAGCTCGCGATCGAGCGTGCCGATGTCATCATCCTTGTGACGGATGTGCGTGCGGGTGTCACCGCGAATGACACGGATGTCGCTGCAATGCTGCAAAAATCCGGCAAGCCCATTGTGCTCTGTGTCAACAAATGCGACAGCATCGGTGAGCCGCCGATGGCGTTCTATGAGTTCTATAACCTCGGTCTCGGCGAGCCCTATGCGGTATCTTCCCTGCACGGCAGCGGCACAGGTGATCTGCTGGATGCCGTCTGTGCGGAGTTCCCCGAAGATGCAGACACCGAAGAGGAGAGCGACCGCATTGCCGTCGCTGTGATCGGCAAGCCGAATGTCGGCAAGTCGTCGCTGATCAATTACCTTGCGGGCGAGGAGCGCAGCATTGTCGCCGATGAATCGGGCACGACCCGGGATGCCATCGACCTGCCGCTTGACCGTGAGGACGGCAAATATCTGTTCATCGACACGGCGGGCATCCGCAGGAAGTCGAAAATCACAGACAGCATCGAGCATTACAGCGTGCTGCGTGCATTCATGACAGTTGACCGCGCACAGGTTGCCGTCATCGTCATCGACGCGACCACAGGCTTCACCGAGCAGGACAGCAAGGTCGCGGGCTATGCGCACCAGCAGGGCAAGGCATGCATTGTCTGCGTCAACAAGTGGGATCTTGTCGAGAAGGACGGGAAGACGATGCAGGAATTCCAGAAGAAGCTGGAGCATGATTTCAGCTTCATGAGCTATGTGCCGTTCCTGTTTATCAGTGCAAAGACGGGTCAGCGCGTCAGCAAGCTCTTCCCGATGATTCAGCAGGTTGCCGCGAACAACGCCATGCGCATCACGACAGGGCGCCTCAATGATGTTCTGGCATATGCGACTGCGCGTGTGCAGCCCCCGACGGACAAGGGCAAGCGCCTGAAGATTTACTATGTCACGCAGGCAAGCACCTGCCCGCCCGCATTTGTATTCTTTGTGAACAATGCGGAGCTGTTTCACTTCTCGTATCAGCGCTATCTGGAGAACCAGATCCGCGAGACCTTCGGCTTGGAGGGCACACCTGTGCGGATCATCGTGCGCGAGCGCGGCAATGACGCAAACGGAAGAGGCTGATCCTGGCGGTGTTACCGAGTTACCGTGTTACCGCCCTATGATGCGGTGAATCCACAAACGAGGTGTTGTGGCAGTGTGCGATTTTGTGCATTCTGCCCGCCAAGATGATCAAGAAGATCAAGAAGATCAAGATGATCACCCCTTATAGAAAGTGAGTACCTTGGAATAATACAGTGAAATGATAAAATATGAAGAGAATGAAATTGCTTCGCAATGAAATCTTGACGGTTGATATGCTGCGCATTTAATACCTGCGTTAATTCAGGCA
>JAEEXH010000097.1 GCA_016291435.1 Oscillospiraceae bacterium | reverse complement strand
TCCAAATTTCATAATATCAACACATTGGCAAAAGAAATAGCCGAATATCACGGTGCAGAGGTGATATGCACAAGGTAGTATTATATTTGCTCTCGAAGCGGAAAATCTCGCGGCGGATGCCTTCGGTGCGGCACATGCCTTTTTCATGGTCGGCGGCACGACCTCTGCCGTGCAGAGCATGATCCTCTCCGCGTGCAAGGCGGGCGAGAAGATCATCGTTCCGCGCAATGTCCACAAGAGCGTCATCAACGCGATGGTGCTCTGCGGCGCCGTGCCTGTGTATGTGAACCCCGACGTGGAGCCGCGCATCGGCATTGCGCTCGGCATGGAGCTCACGCAGGTTGAGGCGGCGATCCGCGAGAACCCGGATGCGGTCGCGGTCTTTGTCAACAACCCCACCTATTACGGCATCTGCTCCGATCTGCGTGCGATCGTCAGGCTCGCGCATGAACGCGGCATGAAGGTGCTTGTCGATGAAGCACACGGCACGCATTTCTATTTTCAGGAGAAGCTGCCCGTCACGGCGATGGAAGCCGGCGCGGATATGGCAGCAGTCTCCATGCACAAATCCGGCGGCAGCCTGACACAGAGCTCGCTGCTGCTGCTCGGCGAGGGCGTCAATGAGGGCTATGTCAAGCAGATCATCAACCTGACGCAGACAACCAGCGCCTCCTATCTGCTGATCTCCTCGCTCGATATTTCCCGCCGCAATCTCGCACTGCGCGGCAGCGAATCCTTCGCGAAGGTCATGAGCATCGCGGAATATGCCCGCGCTGAGATCAATGAGATCGGTGGCTATTACGCTTACAGCACCGAGCTCTGCAACGGCACGAGCTGCTATGCCTACGATGTGACGAAGCTCTCTGTCTATACCCGTGAGATTGGTCTGGCAGGCATCGAGGTCTATGACCTCCTGCGCGATGAATATGACATCCAGATCGAGTTCGGCGACATCGGCAATATCCTTGCGTATATCTCCATCGGCGACCGCATGCAGGACATTGAGCGTCTGGTCGGTGCGCTTGCCGACATCAAGCGGCTCTATCAGCGCGACAACACCGGTATGCTCTCGCTGGAATATATCCCGCCGAAGGTTGTGGCAACGCCGCAGGAGGCGTTCTATGCGGACAAGGAGATGCTCCCGCTTGAACAGACGGCAGGACGCATCTGCTCGGAATTCGTGATGTGCTACCCGCCCGGGATCCCGATTCTGGCGCCCGGCGAGATCATCACGCAGGATATTCTCGAATATATCCGCTACGCAAAGGAAAAGGGCTGCTCGATGCAGGGCACCGAGGACCCGGAGATCGCACATCTGAATGTGCTGAGATAACGGTATGAAGCTGAAAAAGTGCATTCTCTTCTGGGCAGTGCTGTTTGCGGCGGCGTTCCTGACCGCCGATCTGATTACGCGGCACTGCGGGCTGCGCTTCCGGGTCTGGGTGCGTGAGCCGGCGACTGTCCTGATCGCGGTCGGTGCAGCAGTCGGCATCTTCCAGCTCCTGCTTCTTACGCCGAAAAAGTGGGTGAAGATCACCGCGGTCATCCTCTGGGCGGCGGCAGTCATTGCGGGCGGCGCCTATGGCTTTTTGATTTACGCATTCTGCCATCTGGAGGAGCGCACGGAAATCTATGACGGCAAAGAATGTGTCGTTGAGGAGGAATCCGCTCTCTGGGTTGAATATGACCGTTATTATGAGCGTCACGGTTTATTCTTCCGCGGTACGGATGAGATTTATACGGATTAAATTGAATCTGATAACAGGATGTGACAAAATGAACGAAAGCAAAACACTTCTGACCAGCGAATCTCCGCTCTGCCCGGTGCAGGCATTTGTCGATCAGACGGAGAATTCCATCTACTTCTATCTGTTTTATCTTTTCGGCGACAAAGGCAAAAACCTCCGCGCCTGCTGGGTCTGCAACTGCCGCGAGGCGCCCGATCAGCTTGACGCGGGCGACAAGATCTCGATGATGCCGAAGGGCTGCTTCTCGCATGACCCGCAGGGCATCACGCTCGACCCCGAAAAGCTCTCGATCTCGTGGTTCCAGGACGGCGACTCCGCGGCGCTCCTCTGCGGCGGCAATATCATGGCGATCATCCCGCCGAAAGCCGGGCTCTTTGACTTCCCCGGCTTTGCGCGCTATGCCGTCGGGCAGAACCGCTATGCCTGGGAGCTTGATGCCGAGCAGCGCATGTACTGGATGGAGAAGATCGCAGAGAGCGATCGCCTCTTTGAAAATTCCCATGTCCGCGGTTTCTGGGAGGCGATGCAGAAGCAGCATGTGCAGAAGCTGGAGGAATTCTTCGGACCGCACACCGGCTATTACGCGATCGACGACAACAAATATCCGATGCGTGCGGTTGTCGAGGGGCAGAAAAACGGCGTCACCTACGGCATTACGGCATTTCTCAGCATCTTTACCCAGCCGCAGATCGAGGTGCATATCCGCGGTGCGGAGCAGCACAGACGCATTGAATTCGGCTTTGCGGCACGGTCAAATCTCGCAGAGCTTGTGAAGATGCAGGCGTATAACTGCTTCATGTCGCTCGCAAAATATATCTATCAGGACCGCACATTCTTTGCGCACGGTCACACGAATACCTGGGAGGGCATCCCGGGATTCCACGCATTCCTCTTCATCAATGCGCGTGCGATCCGCGGGCTGGAGGCGCCGCAGTACGGCGAATTCCTCGGCGACCCCGTGAACCTGCTCTGGGCGGTGCCGATCACAAAGCAGGAGTATGACTTCACCGTGCAGAACGGCGTGAACGCCATGCTCGATCATGCAAAGGATCTTTCGCGCATTCATATCTTTGACGGGATGCCGAAATTCAATTTATAAGGAGGGCACAGATGGAATTCTGGTTTTCCGAAATGCACACGGACAATGTGAAGGCGTCGATCCGCTGCGAAAAGCAGCTTTACAGCGGACAGAGCGATTTTCAGCGCATTGATGTCTTTGATTCCGCCGAATTCGGACGCTTTCTCGTGTCAAACGGCAGCGTGATTTTCTCGGAGAAGGACGAGTTCATCTATGACGAGATGATCGTGCATGTGCCGATGGCAGTCCACCCCGATGTGAAGCATGTGCTGGTTATCGGCGGCGGCGACGGCGGTGTCGCCAGAGAGCTCTCGCATTACGATGAGATCAAGACGATTGATGTGGTGGAGCCCGACGAGATGTTTGTCGATGTCTGCCGCGAATACTTCCCCGACAACGCAAAGGGGCTGGAGGATCCGCGTGTGACGATCTACAATCAGGACGGCCTCCGCGCGCTGCGCACCCGCCACGGCGAATATGATCTCATCATCAACGATGCGACTGACCCCTTCGGGCACACGGCAGGGCTCTTTACCAAGGAGTTTTACGGTCTCTGCTACAAGGCGCTCAAGGATGACGGCATCATGGTCTATCAGCACGGCAGCCCCTTCTATGACGAGGACGAGGGCGCGTGCCAGTCGATGCACAAGAAGGCATACCGCGTGTTCCCGATCTGCCGCGTCTATCAGGCGCATATCCCGACCTGTCCGGCGGGCTACTGGCTCTTCGGGTTCGCATCGAAGAAATATCACCCGCTGCACGACTTCGATGCCAAGCGCTGGAACAAGCGCAAAATACAGACATGGTATTACACGACGAATCTGCATACCGGCGCATTCATGCTGCCGCGCTATGTGGAGGATCTGCTTGAGGAAGCAGAGGATCGCGTGAAGAAAAAGGAGGATTAACATGATCGCAATCGGAAGCGACCACGCCGCGGCTGACCTGCGGCAAACCGTCAAGGCGTATCTCGATGAAAAGGGCATCGCCTACAAGGACTGCGGCACCGATCAGTCGCCGAGCGATTACCCTGTGATCGCAAAGGCTGTCTGCGGGGAGATTCAGGCGGGCAATGCCGACACGGGCATTCTGCTCTGCGGCACGGGCATCGGCATGTGCATGGCGGCGAACAAGTGCAAAGGTATCCGTGCGGCAGTCTGCTCGGAGAGTTACAGCGCCCGCTTCACAAGGCTGCACAATGACGCAAATGTGCTCTGCATGGGTGCAAGAGTTGTCGGATCGGGGCTTGCCGCAGAAATTCTCGACGCATTTCTCGGCACCGAATTCGAGGGCGGCAGACATCAGCGCAGAGTGGATATGGTCATGGCACTCGAAGAAGCATAACATCCGCATCAAACAGAAACAAAATAAAAAGAGGGAATCAGTATGAAAATGAAATTTGCAGCTGTCATCACGGCAGCAGCGCTCACCGCAGCCGCAATGCCGTTTACGGCGGTCACGGCAGCGGAGGAGAGCGCAGTCAAGTATGAATTTGAAGACGGCAAGCTCACAGACTGTGAGAATCCGCCGATCACATGGGAACAGATTGACGAGGACGGCTTCGGCAATGTCTGCCCGATGACCGGCTGGTCGGGCGAAAGCTATGTTTACATCGACCGCAAGGATGCCGCTGTGACGGTCACGGTCAGCGTGGACAAGGCAGGTCTCTATGCGCTCGACATCAGCTATATCCAGTGCTTCGGCACGCCGGATAATCCCAACAAGACGCAGTATCTGCTCGTCAACGGCGAATCGCAGGGCGAGGTGCTGTTCCCGTTCAATTCCGGCGAGGGCTGGACCACGCTCCGTGCGGGCTATGTGCCGCTCAACAAGGGCGAGAATACGGTCACGCTCAAGAGCTACTGGGGCTATACCTTCCTGGACACCCTCACGCTCTCCCCGGCGCCGGATTATCTGACGAATTTCTCCCCGGCAGATGCGCCCTGCAACCCGAATGCCAGCCCCGAGGCGCGGAAGCTCTATGCCTATCTGCGCTCTGTCTACGGCAAGCACATCCTCTCCGGGCAGCAGGAATACTGCGGCTCGCATAACTACAACAAGAATGCACAGGAATCGCAGGGGCTCCCGATCGACTATCTGGTCGATAATGAGGCGGAGTTTGAGTATATCCGGGAAAAGACCGGCGAGCAGCCGGCAATCCGCGGCATCGACTTCCTGTTCTACAACACCACGAGCCCCTATTTCGACGATGCACCCGAGCGCGTGGTCGCGTGGTACAAGGAAAAGGGCGGCATCCCGACCGTGACCTATCACTGGAATGTGCCGACTGAAAAGGGCAGCTCAACCGTTGCGTTCTATGTGGAGCACACAGGCAACACACCCTTCACCACATTCAGCATCTCGAATGCGGTCAAGGAGGGGACATGGGAGCATGAGCAGATCGACAAGGATATCGCACTGCTCGCGGAGCAGCTCGGCAAGGCACGCGATGCCGGCGTCCCGATCCTGTTCCGTCCGCTGCACGAGGCGGAGGGCGGCTGGTTCTGGTGGGGCGCGGAAGGCGCAGAACCCTGCAAGAAGCTCTACCGCTATCTCTGGGATAAGCTGACGAACGAATATAAGCTGAACAACCTCCTCTGGATCTGGACAGGCTCGACCTCCGCAGCATCCTCCGAGTGGTATCCGGGCGATGAATATGTCGATTTCCAGGGCATTGACAAGTACAACGCGATCAACAACAACGACCCGAACCCCAGCGCAATCGCAGCATCGTTCTATACGATGGCAGCGCAGACAGAGGGACGGAAGATGGTCGTCATGAGCGAGAATGACACCATTCCCTCGCTCGACAATCTCCTGAAGGACAAGGCAGCATGGCTCTATTTCTGCCCGTGGTATCAGCGCTATCTGACTGGGCTGAATGATCCCGCAGAGCTCACGAAGATCTATCAGAGCGAATACTGCATCACGCTCGATGAGCTCCCGGATTGGGATACCTACGATCCTGAGCTGCCGGAGAGCACCTCCGCAACCACTGCGAGCACGACCGGCGCGGGCGGCGTGTCCATCCTCGGCGACTGCGACTGCAACAGCTCTGTGGAGCTCGCGGATGCCGTCATGCTCGCGAAGGCAAGCGCAGGCGTCGGAGAGGCGCTCAGCGTGCAGGGCAGAGCCAATGCCGACTGCGACCGAAACGGCACCATCGACGGCAATGACCTTGTGCAGCTGCTCAAGTATCTCGCGGGCAGCCTCACGCTCGAGGAATTTGAAGGCAGAGCGTGATCTTCACATGCGCGATGCGTGAAAATCTCACAGTTTTTCTGACGGAGACTGCCGAAAATTATACGGCAGTCTCTGCGTTATCTCTTGACAAACCGCGGAAAATAAGGTATAATAGAGAAGCCGCATGCCGAGCGGTTCAAGACGAGGTATGCCCTGACGGGGTTTTGCCCGCACCGGCGGCAGCGAGTTCATAGTAAAGGCAGGTGCCAGAAAACATGTATGCAGTCATTTTGACAGGCGGCAAGCAGCTGAAGGTCGAGGAGGGCAATGTCATCCGCATTGAGAAGCTCACGGCAGAGGCAGGCGATACCGTCACCTTCGATCAGGTCGCAGCAGTCGGCGATGACAGCGGTCTGACGGTCGGCGCTCCGTTCGTGGACGGTGCAAAGGTCACGGCGACAGTGCTGAAGAACGGCAAGGGCAAGAAGATCCGTGTCTTCACCTACAAGCCGAAGTGCGGTCAGAAGAAGGCGCAGGGCCACAGACAGCCCTTCACTTGCGTCCGCATTGAGTCCATCGCAAAATAAGCAGATACCATGCGGCTTATCGCAGAGTTTGTGCGCAGCAGCGGGAAAATCACCGCATGCACAGTAAAGGGACATGCACCGGCAGCAGAGGAGGCGGAATATTCCGTGCTCTGTGCCGCAGTCTCCTCCGCCATGCAGCTTGTCTGCAATACCCTCACGGAATGCTTCGGCGCACCGGAGGATGCAGTCAGCGTCAACGCGGCAGAGGGCGCACAAAATCAAATTTCTGTCCGGCTCCATAACCCGGACAGCACACAGTCTGGAATTTTACAAGGGCTGCTGATTCATTTTAAGCTCCTTGCGGAGGAGAGCGGCGGTGCGTTCACCGTCCGGGTCCGCGAGCGGTAATGCAGCATCCCCCACATCATCAAAACGGAGGTGGAAACCATGATCCGCATCAGCATGCAGTTCTTCGCTCACAAGAAGGGCGTCGGCTCGACCAAGAACGGCCGTGATTCTGAGGCAAAGCGCCTCGGCGTGAAGCGCGGCGACGGTCAGTATGTGCTCGCAGGCAACATTCTCGTTCGCCAGCGCGGTACACACATCCATCCGGGCAACAATGTCGGCATCGGCTCCGATGACACCCTGTTCGCCACCATCGACGGTCAGGTGAAGTTTGAGCGCCTCGGCAGAGACCGTAAGCGCGTCAGTGTCTACGCTGTTGACGCTGCCAAGCAGTAAGAACACGGAATCCCCTTGCTGTCACGGCAGGGGGATTTCTTACATTTACCGAACCCAGGGGAGGTGCGCGCAATGTTTGTCGATAAGGCGAAAATCCATATCGAAGCCGGGCGGGGCGGCGACGGTGCCGTCAGCTTTCACCGCGAGAAATATGTCGCGGCGGGCGGTCCCGACGGCGGTGACGGCGGCAAGGGCGGCGATGTCATCTTTGTCGCGGACGACAGCTTTTCTTCGCTGATCTCCTTCCGCTACCAGCGCAAGTATATTGCCGGCAACGGCGAAAACGGCGCAGCAAAGCGCTGCACCGGCAAGTCCGCGCCCGATCTCGTGATCAAGGTGCCGCGCGGCACTGTGATCCGTGAGGCGGAAAGCGGCAGAGTCATGGCGGATCTCTCCGGCGATGAGCCCGTCGTGCTCGCAAAGGGCGGCAGGGGCGGCAAGGGCAATCAGCATTTTGCAAGCTCGACCCGGCAGGTTCCGCGCTTTGCAAAGCCCGGCTATGACGGCGAGAAGTTTGATGTCATCCTGGAGCTCAAGCTCCTTGCGGATGTCGGCCTCGTCGGGTTCCCGAATGTCGGCAAATCGACGCTGATCTCAGTGGTCTCCGCCGCAAAGCCGAAGATCGCCAACTACCATTTCACAACACTGGAGCCGGTGCTCGGCGTTGTGAAGCTCGATGACACGCGCTCGTTTGTCATGGCGGATATCCCCGGTCTCATCGAGGGTGCCGCGGAGGGCGCAGGGCTCGGGCATGAATTTCTGCGGCATGTGGAACGCTGCCGCCTGATCGTGCATGTGCTGGATGTTTCCGGCAGTGAGGTGCGCGATCCGATTGAGGATTTTGAAAAGATCAATAAGGAGCTCCGCAATTTCTCCGAGGAGCTGAGCGAGTGCCCGCAGATCGTCGCGGCGAACAAGGCAGACCTTGCCGACGAGGCGCAGATCGAACGCCTCCGCACGTATATCACGGAGCTGGGACTGCCGTTCTTCGTCATCTCAGCAGCCGCTGCACAGGGCACCAAGCCGCTCATTCAGGAGATTGCACGCACGCTCGATACACTGCCGCCGGTCAAACGCTTTGAGCCGGAGGCTGTGCCGGAGAAGGCGCCCGAGGAGGCAAAGCGCTTCGAGATTACCGTCGAGAACGGCGTGTATCTTGTCACAGCGCCTTTCATGGAGCCGATCATGCGCACTGTGAACCCCGACGACTGGTCGTCGCTGCAATACTTCGAGCGCGTGCTGCGTTCGAGCGGGATCATCGACGCGCTGGTGAAGGCAGGCGTGCAGGAGAACGACACCGTTGCGATCAACGGATTTGAATTTGAATATGTTGACTGAGAATTTACGCGCAGATGCGCCGCTTTCCGAGCAGGAAGCCAGGCAGTACAGTCCGCTTGCGCTCGCCTTTCTCGGCGACAGCGTCTATGAGGTGATGGTGCGCGAGCAGCTTCTCCGTGAGGCAAACAGACCCGCGAAGCAGCTCCACAACGCCTCCGTTGCCCATGTGCGGGCGCCCTATCAGGCAGCCGCCGCAGCACGCATCGCCCCGCTGCTGACAGAGGAGGAAGCGGATATCCTGCGCAGAGGACGGAACGCCAGCGGCATCAGTGTGCCGAAATCGGCGACCCCGGCAGAATATCGCACCGCAACCGGCTTTGAAGCCCTGTTCGGCTATCTCTACCTGCGCGGAGAGACCGGGCGCCTTGCTGCGCTCTTTTCCGTGATCTGGGAGGAGACACCGAAGGCGCCGGCGGAAGCGGAGCCGAACGAATCAATATAGGAGGTAAACGTCATGTCCGGACATTCCAAATGGAACAATATCAAGCGGAAGAAGGAAGCCACTGACGCCGTCAAAGCCAAGATCTTCACGAAGATCGGCAGAGAGATGATGGTTGTTATCAAGGAGGGCGGTCCCGACCCGAACAACAACAGCAAGCTGCGCGATCTGATCGCAAAGGCAAAGGCAAACAATGTCCCGAACGAGAACATTGAGCGTCTGATCAAGAAGGCTGCCGGCGACAGCGACCGCAACAACTACGAGAGCCTGACCTATGAGGGCTACGGTCCGAACGGCGTCGCGGTCATCGTCGAGTGCCTGACCGACAACAAGAACCGCACCGCCGGCAATATCCGCCACTATTTCGACAAGTTCGGCGGCAATCTCGGCACATCGGGCTGCGTGTCGTATCTGTTCACGCTCAAGGGCGTTGTGGTGCTTGAGCACGACGGCGAGCTCGACGAGGACACCGTGATGGAAGACGTGATGGAGCTCGGCGGCGACGACATGACCTTTGAGGAGGACAGCGTCGAGATCGTCTGCCAGCCCGAGGCGCTCTCCGCACTGCGCGACGGACTGACGGAGAAGGGCTATCTCGTGGTCTCCGCGGAGGAGGAGCAGGTGCCCGGCAATTACGTCACGCTGACGGACGAAGAGGCACTGCGCAAAATGGGTCTGCTGCTCGAGCATCTCGAGGATGACGACGATGTGCAGAATGTCTGGCACAACTGGGATATGCCGGACGAGGAATAATGAACAAACGGCTCCGGAGTCCTGTGCTCCGGAGCCGCGATTTTATCGGGAGTAAGAAGGGAGCAGGTAGGAAGTCGAGGTAGGAGTGAGGAGTGAGGAGTGGTTCCGTCACTGTAACTTCTTCTGCTGAATCGGCGCACTGAACAAACAAATGTTCGTTTCTGTTCTCGCCATTGTGAGAAGTGTCAATAAATCCCAAACTCGGCACACTTGGGGCGCGGAGCCCGCGCTGGCGTTTTCCTTCGGAGACCTTTACGCGGAGCCTCCCAGTTTCGTTCAATGCACGGCGCTGGCGCGCCTTCTTATGGCGTAACGGCTCCCAGTATTTTTCTCATTCAGCGGCAGGAATGAAAGTGACGGAACCACTCCTCCCTCCTACCTGCTCCTTCTTCCTTCCTCCTTCCTCCTTCCTCCTTCCTCCTTCCTCCCTCCTCCCTCCTCCCTCCTCCCTCCTCCCTCCTCCCTCCTCCCTCCTACCTCCTCCCTCCTACCTCAGCGTCCCCCGCGCCATTTCTCACTTCTCATTTCTCATTTCTCATTTTCCGTTTTCCGTTTCCTTTTTGGGTTTTTGCACTTGAAATCATAGTAAACCTATGGTATAATAAAAATGAACGACCTT
>JAEEXH010000096.1 GCA_016291435.1 Oscillospiraceae bacterium | reverse complement strand
AAAAATCAAGGCTTTGAGCGGAAAAATATCACCCGCAGTATTATTGCTCGACGTTACGTCATGCTAACTGCTGCTGCCTCTGATGAAACGCATCCCGTGCGCGGTCAGCAAAGAATGCTCCGGCGGCATTTTCATGGCAAAATCTGCAAAAACCCGGCACGCTGCACCCTGTTCTGACAAAATCCGACGAAAAAACACATTATTTTCAAAAAAGGTATTCCATTTTTCGCGGAAATCTGTTATAATAAAGATGTATGATTTAGAATACCATTTCTGTGAGGAGATGCTGATATGCTGAAACGAATCTGCTCTGCGCTTGCAGCCGCAGCCCTGACTGTCACGATGCTTGTGACCGCTGCCGCGCCCTCTGCATCGGCGCTTGTCTTTACCCCGACCAGTACGGTTTACAGCGAAGCTGCCGTGCTCCTGAACCTCGATACCAATACGGTCTGCTATGAGAAGAACGCCGACAAGAAGGAAATGCCTGCAATGCTCACGCAGATCCTGACAGCGGTCATCGTGCTTGAAAACTGTGCCGATATTTCCGGCACGACGATCACCGCGAAGGAGGGGCTGCTCGACCCCTATGCCGATTACGAGAACCAGATCGACCTGCGCTACGGCGGCATTCAGGAGGGCGATACGCTCACGGTCGAGGATCTGCTCTATGCGATGATGCTGACCTCCTCCATCGAGGCGGCAACGATGCTTGTCGATCACTTCGGGCAGGGGAATCCCGACAATTTCGTGAAGCTCATGAATGACAAGGCGGCAGCGCTCGGTATGGAGAACTCCCGCTTCACAAACGGCACGGGGCTTTACAGTGCGCGGCAGGTCGCGACGGCGCGTGACATGATGAAGCTGCTTGAATATGCGATGACCGTTCCGCGCTTTGAGGCGATTGCCTGCACGCAGAGCTATACACCGAAGTCTGCGGCGGCGGCTGACCGCACCGAGGACTGGACATGGACGCATTCCAATATCATGATGGATAACGGCACCGATTTTTACTGCAACGGCGTGCGCGGCGTCAAGACCGGCAATCTTCAGGAGGGCGGCAGATGCCTTGCGTGTAAGGCAGCCCGCGACGGCAGCAACTATCTGCTGGTGCTGATGAATGCACCCTTTGCCGATGAGGACGGCAACAATCACTTCTATCACCTGACGGATGCGCAGGGCATTCTCGACTGGGCGTTCACGCATCTCTCGTATCAGGAGATTCTCTCGCCGAACAAGGAGCTCGACGAGGTGCATGTGACCAACGCGAAGGGCGCGGATTATGTCATCATCCGCCCGAAGACCGGCTACTCCTGCATGTGGTGCGACACAGCGGATATTTCGAGCGTGCAGCAGGTCAAGGGCTGGGAGGCTGAGACCAATGCCCCGGTGAATGCGGGCGACAAGCTCGGCACGGTGACGCTGAAGCTCTCCGGCGAAACGCTCGCTGAGATTGATGTCGTTGCGGCAACGGCAGTGGAGCGGTCGTTCTGGAAATACAATCTGGCGGAGATTCCGGGCTTTGCGCATTCCAAGCATCTGCACAATATGCTGATCTGGGCGATTCTGCTCTCGCTCGCGTATCTCGGCATCTGCATCTTCTCGGCGCTGCGTTACCGCGCACGGCATAAGAACGAGCGCGAAGCCTATTACGCAAACAGAAAGTAAATTAAGGTATCTCCGATGGATTATAATCAAGCCCTGCTAAAGGGCTCGCGCCCTTTAGAATCCCATTATGTGTAAATCACAGTTTTCATGCAAAGAAATGCCCCCGGTACAGTTCACAGTACCGGGGGCATCTTATATTCTCTGTTCCGCAGGTTCGGTTTTCAGCACAGCGAAGTGATACTTATTTCGCCAGAATTGCCTCGATCTCAGCGATCTCGTCTGCGGTGAAGTCCAGCCGTGCGATGCAGCCTGCGTTCTCTGCGATCTGTGCGGGACGCGAAGCACCGATGATGACCGTCGTGACGCCCGGATTGTGCAGGATCCATGCAAGCGCCATCTGCGAGAGCTTCTGTCCGCGGCGGTGTGCAATGGCATTCAGGCTGTTGAGCTTCGTGAGCATCTCCTCATTGAGCTCGTCGCCGATCCATGTCGCGCCTCTGCCGATGCGGGAATCCGCAGGGATGCCTTTTAAGTAGCGGTCCGTCAGAAGCCCCTGATAGAGCCCCTGGAAGACGGCGATGCCGAAGCCCTGCTCCACGGCAAGCTGATCGAGCTGGTCGCGTTCAATCCAGCGGTTCAGCATGGAATACGACGGCTGATGGATGAGAAACGGCGTGTGTAGCTCGCGGAAAATCGCAGTGATCTCCTCTGTCTGTGCGCGGTCATAATTCGAGACGCCGACATAGAGCGCCTTGCCCTGCCGCACAACATGATCGAGCGCGAGCGCAGTCTCCTCAAGGGGTGTTTCCGGGTCAAAGAGATGATGGTAATATATATCAACATATTCCAGCCCCATGCGCTTGAGGCTCTGGTCGAGCGAGGCAACGAGATACTTGCGGGTTCCGCTGCGGGTGCCGTAGGGACCGTCCCACATATCATAGCCTGCCTTTGTGGAGATAATCATTTCGTCGCGGTACTGCCGCATGCCCGAAAGGATCTTGCCGAAGTTTTCCTCTGCGCTGCCGATGTAGGGGTCGCCGTAATTGTTTGCGAGATCGAAGTGCGTGATGCCGAGATCGAAGGCGGTGCGGATCATTTCCGTCATGGCGGAGAAGTTGCCCTGATGCCCGAAATTCTGCCAGAGGCCGAGCGAGATGACCGGCAGTCTCAGGCCGCTTTTGCCGCACTTGCGGTAGATCATTTTCTCATAGCGTTTTTCGTTTGCGCGATACATGGGTATGCCCCCTTTCACATGCTATATTATACCCCATTCCCGTATATATGTCAAGTATTTCCGCGAAAGGGGACGCTTTTTTTTCAGGGGAGGGCAGCAAAAAAAGCGGCGTGCATTCTCAGCACACCGCCTTTTGTTTTCTCAGAGCGAAAATTACTTCAGCTCGATGGTAGCGCCAGCCTCTTCGAGCTTTGCCTTGATCTCCTCAGCCTCAGCCTTTGCGACGCCCTCCTTCAGAGTTGCCGGAGCGCCCTCAACAGCAGCCTTTGCCTCCTTGAGGCCCAGACCCAGGATATCCTTGACAGCCTTGATGACATTCATCTTTGCATCGCCGAAGGACTTGAGAACAACGTCGAACTCAGTCTTCTCAGCCTCAGCAGCGCCTGCGCCGCCTGCTGCCGGACCTGCTGCTGCGACAACAGCGGTCACACCGAACTCCTCCTGGATTGCCTCGACCAGCTCAGCGAGCTCGAGAACGGAGAGAGCCTTGATATCTTCGATAAACTTCATAGTCTTTTCGGAAGCCATGATAAAATCTCCTTTTCAAAATAATTTAAGATGATAAGATTCGGGGTTGCCGGGGCATAAGAAACGCATGCAGGATTATGCAGCTTCTTCTTCTGCCTTCTTGTCTGCGAGAGCCTTGAGCGTTGCAGCGAGCTTCTGGATCGGACCCTGGAGAGAGCCGAGGAGCTGTGCAAGCAGGACCTCCTTGGACGGGATCTTGGAGAGCTTCTGGATCTGTGCAGCGTCGAAATACTCCCCATCGACAAAGCCTGCCTTCAGAGAGAACTTGCCCTCGGACTTCTCAGCGAATTCGCCGAGGATTCTTGCAGCGACAGTCTGATCGCCTTCGCTGACCGCGATTGCCGTGGTGCCCTCGAGCACGCTGTCGAACTGATCAAAGCCGATGTTGTGCATCGCGAGACGGATGAGGGTGTTCTTCTGGACAGAGTAGGAAACGCCTGCCTCACGGAGCTCCTTACGCAGCTTGGTGTCGTCAGCGACCGTGATGCCCTTGTAGTCAACGAGGACACATGCGGAAGCCTTCTTCAGCTGTTCGGTGAGGGCATCGACCTTTGCCTGCTTTGCCTCTAAAACCTTTGCACTTGCCATTTGTATGTTTCACCTCCGTTAGCGTGATCGCCTGCCAGACGCTGGGAGGCCAGTGCTGCATATCACAGCAAAAAAGAAAGCCTCTCCCGAATAACGGAGAGGCGGAGTTTCAATGTAACAATTAAAACTGCCGGCACTCCTCGGCTGGACTTCTGCGCATTGCTGCGGTGCCAACTGTCTTCGGAATACGGGATCGTCTGATCAAGCCTATTTATTATAACACATCTTCCGGTGTTTGTCAAGGGCTTTTCGCAAAATATTTTTCTGCGGCTTCCAGCAGCGCCCCGCGTTCATTGGGGAGCGCACTGTCCATGACCTGATCGAGCAGATATTGCAGGCAGGCGCCGATCGCTTTGCCCTGCGGGATCCCGATTGCCATGAGGTCGCTGCCGTTCACAGCGAGGTCGCGGACAGACATGCAGGCGTCGGCTGCTCTGAGCGCTTCCAGCATCTGGAGGAGACGGTCGGCCTCAGCGGCGCGGGTCTCCCGGTGACAGGCAGCCTGCGCGGTCACATCGGCTTTGTGCAGCAGCAGGAGCTGCACGGTGAAGTCATAGCCGTATTTGGACACCATGCGCCGGAGCTGCTTCTCCGTGCCGTTCCAGACGAAATCGTGGAGCTTCACAAGCTGCCGGACCGTGTCCAGCGTTTTGCGGTCGGATTTCAGCGCGTGCAGGGCGCGGTCTGCGATCTGTTCACTGATCTCCGCGTGCCCGTAAAAATGCCCGCCGCGTTCGTCGAGGGTGAAGGTATGCGGCTTGCCGGCATCGTGCAGGAGAGCAGCCCAGCGGAGCACCGGCTCCTTCGGGCAGGCGGCAACGGCTTTCAGCGTGTGTGTGCAGACATCATAATCGTGGTGCGGGTTGCGCTGGTCAAAGCCAAGCATCGGTTCGAGCTCCGGCAGAATCTGAAACAGCACATCGGCAAATTCCGTGAGGATGCGTTCGCAGCCGTCGCCGCAGAGGAGCTTCTGCATCTCAGCGAAGATGCGCTCAGCGGAAATGTGACGAAGCAGCGTCTTTTTCCTGTGTACGGCATCGGCGGTATCTGCCTCAATGGTGAAATCGAGCACCGAGGCAAAGCGCATTGCGCGGAGAATGCGCAGCCCGTCCTCCTCAAAGCGGTCATCTGCGCAGCCGACACAGCGGATCACATGCTCGCTGAGATCGTCCGCGCCGTGAAAGGGGTCAGAGAGCCCTGTCTTCGGGGCATACGCCATTGCGTTGACGGTGAAATCCCGGCGCGAGAGATCGTCTGTCAGCGAGGATGTGAATGTGACCGACTCGGGGCGGCGGTGATCTGCATAGACGCCGTCGATGCGGAATGTGGTGATTTCCAGCGGCATACGGGCAATGACAACAGTGACCGTGCCGTGCTGCATGCCGGTCTCGATCACATGGAAATCCGCGAAGCAGCGTGCAATTTCATCAGGCTTTGCATTGGTCGTGCAGTCCCAGTCATGGGGCTCTGCGCCGCGCATGGCATCGCGCACGCAGCCGCCGACAATATAGGCTTCATATCCGGCGGCAGTGAGACGGCGGAGCGCCTCAGCAGCCTGCGGGGGAATGGTAATGTTAAGCGGGTTCATCGTTCTGATCAGCCTCTTTCAGCTTGTCGATCTGCGCCGCCCGGATCGCTCTGAGCTCGTCCTGCGGGAGATTGTCCTGGACAGCGCGGTACATGTCGTTGAAATCCTCGTTCTGCGGCATATAGCCGCCGCAGGTCTTGAGCGGCTGATCGTCGGCGCCGTAGAGTGTGAGATCGTAAGAATCGCCGTCGCAGACATCGCGGTCTTCCTTCGGATCAAGGAAATAGAGCTTTTCTTTGTCGAGTGCCTTTTCGATCGCGGCATACTGCGCATCGGTGAGGGTGAGCTCCGCGACCTGCTCTGTGCCGTCATGACCGGCAGCGGGCATCGTGACCGTCAGCGTGTGATCGGTGTAAATGACGATGCCGGCAGAGATGCAGTCGTAATATTCGCCCCAGGAGGAGCCGCCGAAGCTGGTGCTGACAAGCACCTTCTCAGAGAACGCGGGCGCTTCCTTGCGGCAGGCAGTGAGACAGAGCGCTGAGAGCAGCAAGATTGTACCAATTTTCTTCATATATCATCCCTCAAATGTGCGGCGGAACGCGGTCAGATTGCGGCCGTCCTCTTTTCCGTATACCGCAAAGCAGACAGTCTCGAACGCAGTGCCGTATCCTTCATCGAGGAGCACTGTGCGGAAATCTTCGGAGACATCGTCCGGGGAATTGCCGAAGGCGCCGCAGCCCCATGCGCCGAGCACCAGGCGGCTGTAACCGTATTTCTGTGCAGCGGCAAGGATGATGCGGATGCGTCTGCGGAAGGTTTCGCGCAGAAGTGCGTTGGATGCAAGGAGCGCTGCCCCTCTGCGGTTCGGGGCGGGTGCAGTGATGACAGCAGCCTGAAACGGCTCCTCCAGCAGATTGCAGTTTGCATCACGGAATACACATACCTTCGGCGAAAACAGCATGTAGTCCGATTCGACGCGGCTGATGTGTGTATTGTTGTAACGGTACATCTCCGCGGCAGTCTCACCCGAGAGCGCCGCAAAGAGTGTGGAGCAGCGGCAGAGCGCTTCCTCCTGTGCATTGGCGCCGAGCAGAAAGCCGCCGCCTGCGTGATGGGCATTCGCAAAATTGAGCACCAGCGCATTTTCGAGGCGGTGTGCGGCTTCAAAGCTGTCCTCTGCGGTGCATTCGATGCGGCACATTTCGGTGCCCTTTGTAAATTCTGCGATGAGCGCCGCGCCCTCCTCCGGGGAGATGCAGACGGTCTCGCTGGGGTCTGTCTGCGGGATCGTGACGGTCTTTCCGTTCACCTCATAGCGCCCGGCTGCGGTGATGCGGATGGTCTCTTTAGCAATCGCAATATTGTTCATAAATCATCCTCCGAGAAGGGCAGGTCGATGTGCTGCCCGTCCCCCGCGCAGCATGTCTCCGGGAAAATCGCCTTTGCGTGGTGCAGATACTCCTGCGGGTCGGGGAGCGAGGGGCTGTAATGCGTGAGCCAGAGCCGCTTTGCGTGTGCGTCACGGGCGGTCTCTGCGGCTTCGGTAAAGAGCATATGCCGTGTTTCCTGCGCTTTTGCGCGCTTTTCAGGGTCGCCGTACATGCCCTCCGTAATGAGCAGGTCGCAGCCCTCGGCGGCTTCTGTGAGCGCTCTCTGCGGGCGCGTGTCGGTCGCGTAGACGACTGTGAGACCGCGACGCGGGGGACCCAATACCTGATCGCGGGTGTAGGTCACGCCGTCCAGTGTGACGCTTTCCTGCTTCTGGAGCATGCCCCATGCGCGGACAGGGACGCCTGCCGCCTTTGCGCGTTCAGGGTCAAATTTGCCGATGCGGGGGAGGTGCATCCGGTAGCCGACGCAGGGCATCGTGTGATAGAGGGGGAATGCCGTGATCTCCATGCCTGCCGCTTCGAGATGCGTATATTTCTCCGTAAATTCGCGGAATTCGATCGGGAAGGGAAGCTCGGGTGCAATCACTCTGAGCCCTTCGACGGTGCGCCTGAGACCGGGAGGTCCCGCAATCGTGAGGGGCGCGGTTCTGCCGTCAAGCCCCATTGAAAGGAGGAGACCCGGGAGCCCGCTGATGTGGTCGGCGTGGTAGTGCGTGATGCAGAGCAGCGAGAGATCCTGCACGGAGATGCCTGCACAGCGCAGTGCGATCTGTGTGCCCTCACCGCAGTCGATGAGGAGCGATTTGCCCTGCTGGCGGACATAGCAGCATGTGAGCCAGCGGTTTTTCAGCGGCATCGTGCCGCCTGTGCCGGGGAGCGTGACTTCGAGCATGGGATCACCTTCTTTCAAATGCGCAATTCACTTCACCGGTTTTCCGTCTGCAAAGGCAAACACATGTTCATAGTCCGTGTCAAGGCAGATGTCCAGATCAAAGGCATCGAGGTCATAGACGCACGACCACTGTGTCCCTTTGTTAAATCTCGCAGGATCATCGGCGGCGGCGCCGAGCAGCTGCATCGCTGCCGTGCGGTCAAGGACATTGTTGTTCTCCTGAAGCCCCGCCTTCAGCGCATCATAGCGGCGGCAGTGCCACGCGGGATTATATTCGGGATTCTCCGGGCAGATCGGGTCATTCGTCACGGCGGTGTCTTCGATCAGATAGGTCTCATTGCCGCTCCATTCGACCACAACGGATCTGCCGCTTCTGTCGGTGAGAAACAGGTGATAGTTACTGCCGAGATGCGAGTGCATGTCATGTGCGTTGAGGAGCGCCAGTGCTTCGTCAATGTCCGCGCAGGTATCGAGAATGCCGCGGATTGCCGCAGAAATCAGCAGATCGTTCCTGCCGTTATCCTGATGCAGCTCTGTCGTGGTGAGCTCCAGAATGCTGACGCCGAGCCCTTTCTCATTGATGCCGTCCATCGAGGCATAGGGCATCGCGAGCATGAGTGCCTTTCCGGTGAGGGAATCGGGGGAGTAGGCGCAGTCCTTTCCGACGCCGATGAAGCGCAGGTCGGTCACGGCATAGGATTTGTAGCCGCCCTTCGGTTCGCAGTAGATCACGAGCGTGTCAGTCTCGGAGTAATCATAATTTCTGCCGAAGAGCCGGTGCCCGGTGTCGCTCTCTGCGGTGTATGCCGCACAGCCGAAATTGCTTTTTTGAATATCGGGACGGATGCCGTAAAACTGGTTGTCTTCGATCCAGCCGATCATGCTGTCGATGTCGCCGCAGTCGGATTCTATGAATTCATCGGTTCTGAGGTCATAACGGCACTGCATGTAATACAGCCCGTCGGAGACCTGCTCGATGCTTGCCATTGTGCGGAGCTTTCCGAGGTTCATGAGGAGCACTGCGATCACGGCGATCAGGAGGAGTCCGCAGAAGATGAGCGGAATGATCTTTCCGAAGATGCCTGTGAGGATCAGCAGCACGCCGAGGAACGCAAGACAGATGCCCGCAATCGCAAAATGCACCGTGCTCTCAATCGGGAGCAGTTCCAGATAATAGGGCGAGATTGACGCGAGCGCCGTTTCTCTCATATCGGGCGGGAGCTGCGATTCCAGCTCTGTGCCTTTCAGGCTGTCGATCAGCATATCGCAGTAAGAGTTGACATACGCCTCGATCATCTCGGTGCGCTTTTGATCGCATTTACGAAGAATTCCGCGAAAGGGGAGATCCTCGCCGTCGCCGCTGCCGCTGAGCGAATAGCGGGACTTCATATCCTCGGGCACATCGAATGCGGTGAACAGATAGCCGTCTTCGTTTTCGGTATAGACCGCGAAGAAGATGCCGTAATCGGTGCTGCCTGCCTCTGCGGGCGCTGCATGGATCGTGCCTGCGAATTCTTTGCCGACCTGCGATTCAGAGAGCGCGAAGAAGTCAAGCTGCTCGCCGCTCGGGTTCCCCGCGAAATGGCTGTATAGAATCAGCCCTGCCGCTGCAATCAGCATGAGGATGCCGAGGATCAGCGGGATGATGCGGAGTTTCTTTGTGTGCTTCTCATTTCCCATAGTATATCTATCCTCCGTCTGTAAAAATGCGAATTACCAAACAGCGGGCACCGGAGCTTCCAGTACCCGCTGGCGGGGAGCCCCCGCTGGCAATATTCTCAAGTCAACTGACTATTCCGTGCTTGACAATTCACCTGCGACGGCGCTGTTCGCGCCTGTTTCGGTAAATGCTTTGATAATAGTGCGGATAATTATTCAGCAGCGCAGGTGCAGACAAAAGCTGCGAGCAGCAGCGTCATACATAGCCGCTGAGCACTCTCTGCTGTGCCTCCCGGAGGCAAATCGCCTGCGCTGGCTCAGCGCGCCTTCGTCGCGACCTCTGTGATGAGCTTTGTGAAGATCTCGTCGAGCGGCATGCAGCCGAGCTCGCCTTCCTTGCGGGAGCGCACCGTGACGCCGTTTGCCTGCACCTCATTGTCACCAATGATCATCATGTACGGGATGCGTTCCAGACGCGCATTCTTGATCTTCGTGCCGATGTTCTCATCCTTTGCATCGACCGTCACGCGCATGCCTGCCTCTGTGAGCCTGTCTGCAAACTTCTGTGCAAATTCCACATGCTCCTCGCCGATCGGCAGCAGACGCACCTGCTCAGGTGCCAGCCAGAGCGGCAGCACACCTGCATATTTCTCCAGCATATAAGCCAGCGTGCGCTCAAAGCAGCCGAGAGAGGTTCTGTGGATGATATACGGCAGCTTCTTCTGACCGTCCTTGTCGATGTAATACATGCCGAAGCGCTGTGCCAGCAGCATATCAATCTGAATCGTGACCAGCGTGTCTTCCTTGCCGTAGACATTCTTATACTGAATATCGAGCTTCGGACCGTAGAACGCAGCCTCGTCAATGCCGATTTCATACTGGAGACCGAGATCGTCAAGGATCTTGCCCATGGCAGCCTGTGCCATTTCCCACTGCTCCGCCGTGCCCTCATACTTGTTCTTCGGGTTTGCCGGATCCCACTGCGAGAAGCGGAAGGTGCAGTCTTCCAGAAGCCCCACCGTGTCAAGCATATACTTTGCCATTTCGAGGCAGAAGCCGAATTCCTCCTCAAGCTGATCGGGGCGGATGATGAAGTGACCCTCGGAGATCGTGAACTGACGCACGCGGATGAGACCGTGCATTTCGCCCGAGTCCTCATTGCGGAAGAGCGTGGAGGTCTCCGTCAGGCGCATCGGCAGCTCTTTATAA
>JAEEXH010000017.1 GCA_016291435.1 Oscillospiraceae bacterium | reverse complement strand
AACCGTCTCGCATCGAAGTTCAAGAACAAGACCGTGGAGCCGTTCCATGTCGTGATTCCGTACTCGGAGGAGGCGCTTTCCAAGCCGCTGCATCTGGCAAGCCACGCCGGTCAGGAAATGGACATCGTCCTCAAGGGAACGCTGCGGATGATCGTCGGCTCTCACTCTGAGATCCTGCACGAGGGCGACAGCATCTATTACGACAGCTCGATGCCGCATGACGAGATCGCGCTCGGCGGCGAGGACTGCGAGATCTACGCATTTGTCATGTCGCCGCACGGCACGAGCGGTCTTTCTGAGTACCGCGAGCATGTCGCGCAGCATCACTCGACCAATGTTGATAAGGCGGGTCTGGTGCATCCGGTCTCCGAGAAGTTTGTCACCTGCGAGACCGATGAGCAGGGCATCCTCAGCGGCGTGCATTTTCATCATGAGGATGAATTCAACTTTGCCTATGACATTGTGGATGCGCTGGCTTCCAAATCGCCCGACAAGACCGCGATGATCTATGTGGACAGGAATCACAACGAGCGCCGCTTCACCTTCCGCGACATCAAGCGCTATTCCTGCCAGACTGCCAATTATTTCCGCTCGCTCGGCATCAAGAAGGGCGACCGCGTTATGCTGGTGCTCAAGCGCCACTATCAGTTCTGGTTCTCGATCCTTGCGCTGCACCGCATCGGTGCGCTGGTCATCCCGGCATCGAATATGCTGAAAAAGCATGACTTTGAATATCGCTTCCAGTCGGCAGAGGTCTCTGCGATCGTCTGCTCGGCAGACGGCGAGATCGCACAGGAAGTCGATCTTGCATGTGCCGCATGCCCGACGCTGAAGACAAAAGTGCTGGTCAACGGTCAGCGCGAGGGCTGGCACGATTTCAACGCAGAGCTCCCGGCATACAGCACCCATTTTGAGCGCACCGAGGAGACCCCCTGCGGCAAGGATCCGATGCTGATCTTCTTCAGCTCCGGCACCTCCGGCAATCCGAAGCTCGTGCTGCACAGCTATCAGTATCCGCTCGGCCACTATGTCACTGCGCGCTACTGGCAGAACGCCGACCCGAACGGTCTGCACTTCACGATCTCCGATACCGGCTGGGGCAAGGCGCTCTGGGGCAAGCTCTACGGCCAATGGATGTGCGAATCTGCCGTATTCGTGTATGATTTCGACCGCTTCCACGCAGATGATATCCTGCCGATGTTCAAGAAGTATCATGTCACAAGTTTCTGTGCGCCGCCGACCATGTACCGCTTCTTCATCAAAGAGGATCTCGGCAGATATGACCTTTCTTCTCTGAAATATGCCTGCATCGCAGGTGAGGCACTCAATCCGGAAGTGTTCTACCAGTTCCAGCGTGCGACCGGCATCAAGCTGATGGAAGGCTTCGGTCAGACCGAGACCACACTGACCATTGCAAATGTCGTCGGCATGGAACCGAAACCCGGCAGCATGGGCAGACCGAATCCGCAGTATGATGTGCAGGTGCTTCTCCCGGACGGCACCCGTGCAGGCGTCGGTGAGACCGGCGAAATCTGCATCAAGCTGAAGGAGGAGGGCGTGCCGGGTCTGGCGCTCTGCTACTACGGCGATCCCGAGACCACTGCCGAGACCTGGCGCGACGGCTACTATCACACCGGCGACACGGCATGGGTCGATGAGGACGGCTATTTCTGGTATGTCGGCAGAGTGGATGATGTCATCAAGTCTTCCGGCTACCGCATCGGACCGTTCGAGATCGAGAGCGTCATCATGGAGCTCCCGTATGTCATGGAGTGCGCGGTCACGGGTGTGCCGGATGAGATCCGCGGTCAGGTCGTCAAGGCAACGATTGTGCTGACAAAGGGCACCGTGCCGAGCGATGCGCTGGTCAAGGAGATCCAGGAGTATGTCAAGAAGGGCACCGCACCGTATAAGTACCCGCGTGTCGTGGAGTTCATCGACGAGCTCCCGAAGACGGTCGGCAGCGGCAAGATCCGCCGTGCAGCGCTCCGCCAGATGGATGCGGAGAAATACGCACGCGAGCACGGAAAGCAAGCATAATATCAGCGCGCCGCCGGATGCCGTGTCCGACGGTGCGTTTCTATGGGAGACAGTATGGAAAAACTGCATCTTGCAGAGCTCGGCGCAGAGCAGATCCGCCGGGTTTACAGCACATGGATGATCCGTGATTTTGCGGATGACGAACGCAAGCCGCTCGATCGGATTGTCCGCGCATTGAAGCGTGGAGAGTACCGCTGCATCGGGCTCTTTACAGAGGAACAAATCTGCATCGGATATGCGTTTCTGGTAATGCTGAAAAATGCGTATCTGCTGGATTATTTTGCGATAGATGTACCGTACAGAGACATGGGCTTCGGCAGTGCATTTCTGCGGATGCTTGTGCCGGAATTGTCCGGCGCGGAGATGCTGCTGATCGAGACAGAGGATCCGGCTCATGCGGCCTCGTATGCAGAGCGGATTCAGCGCGAGCGCCGCATTCGGTTCTATGAGAACGCGGGCTGCTGTGCGACGGGTGTTTCTGCAAATATTTACGGTGTCGGGTATCTTCTCTGGGAACTGCCGCTCAGGGGCACACACACGGCAGATGCGGTGCGGGACGCCTATGCGGCGCTCTATCATATCATTCTGCCGGATGAATATTACAAAAAATGGGTTGTGATCCGATAGGAGGTGCAGGACATGCGTGAATTTCAGATCGGCGAAAATGACGCCGGACAGCGTGCGGATAAATTCCTGCAAAAGGCGTGCCCGGCGCTGCCGAAATCGCTGCTTTACAAGACCTTCCGCAAGCGCGATGTAAAACTGAACGGGAAGCGCATTTCTGCGGAAACCGTGCTTGCGGCAGGGGATGTGCTCGCGGTGTATCTCCCGGATGATGTGCTGCAAGTGAAGCCGCGCAGCACGGCGCTGCGTCCGCTGCCGCCGCCGGAGATCGTCTATGAGGATGCGCAGATCTGCGTGATGAAAAAGCCGGTGAATCTCCCGGTGCATGCAGACGGCAAGGGCTCTGCGGATACGCTTGCGGGCAGATTTTTGTATGATCTTGCGGAGCACGGCTGCTATGATCCCAGTGCGGAACAGAGCTTTTCACCTGCGCTCTGCAATCGCCTTGACCGCAACACGGAGGGGCTTGTCATCGGTGCGAAAACGGCAGAAGCGCTTCGCTGTATGAATGAGAAAATCCGCAGCGGAGAGGTCACAAAAAAATATTTGTGCATTACATCCGCGGTGCCGGAGCAGAGGAAAATGACCGCAGATGCGTACCATCGGCGGCTGGAAGGTCAGAAGGCGGAGATCTCACAATTTCCGCGGGACGGATTTCATCCGATCCGCACAGGCTATGAGGTGCTCGGCGCGCATGACGGCATTGCGCTTCTGCGCGTGACGCTTTACACCGGGCGGACGCATCAGATCCGTGCGCATCTTGCATCGCTCGGATTCCCGGTGCTCGGTGATGTGAAATACGGCGATCTTGCGGCAAACCGGAAATGGCATGCGCCGCATCAGCTCCTAGCGGCATGCGATCTCACATTTGATTTCTCCGATGCGCCCTGTGCGCTCTTCGGGCTCCGCGGAAAGCACTTCTCCTATACGCCGGATTTCTGCGCGGAATACGGCTTCAAAATCTGAACAACAAAATCACATTCTTTTCATTATGAACGAAAGCACGCGAAATTCTGAGATTCCGCGTGCTTCATTTTATTTACATTTCAGATTACTGCCAGCTTGCGATGGACTCCAGCACCTTCGCGAGCTTTTCCTTTGCTCTTGCGAGCTTCTCGCGCTCATTCTGGATGAGCTGAGCCGGTGCCTTGGAGACAAATCCCTCGTTTGCGAGCTTTTTCTCGACGATCTCGATTTCCTTGCGGGTCTTCTCCTCTTCCTTCGCAAGGCGGGCGAGCTCCTTCTCCTTGTCAACGAGCTGTTCCATCGGGATGAAGATGCGTGCGCAGTCGGTGACGGCGGTAAGCGCGTTCTTGAACTGATAATTCTGACCGAATTCCAGCTCCTTTGCGCCGACCATCGTCTCGAAGAAGATGCTGCATGCCGAGAAGAGCTCGACCTCCAGCGTCTCGAAATAGAGCTTTGCCTTCACGGAGTTCGGGACATTGAGCTCTGTGCGGCTCATGCGGACTGCCTTGATCGCAGCGATGACCTTCTCGAAATTCGCCGCAGTTTCGGAGAAATCAAGCTCCTCCTTGTAGGTCGGGTAGTCCTCAAGAATGATCATGCTCTCGCCGTCGGTCAGCACCTGCCAGATCTCCTCGGTGATGAACGGCATGAACGGATGCAGCAGCTTCAGCATACCGCGCAGCACCCAGACGAGCACCTGCTCTGCGGAGGACTTTGCCTCGCCGCCTGCGCGCATTCTCGGCTTGGTGAGCTCGATATACCAGTCGCAGTAGACATCCCAGATGAAGTCATAGAGCTTCGCGGAGGCGACACCCAGCTCGAAGTGGTCGAGGTTGTCGTTCACATCCTTCGCGAGCTGATTGAAGCGGCTGATGACCCACTGATCCTCGATGCGGAGATTCTCCGGCAGACCCGTGAATTTGAAGTCATCCGGCAGATTCATCATGACGAAGCGGGATGCGTTCCAGAGCTTGTTTGCGAAGTTGCGCGCCGCCTTGACCTTGTCATCGGTGAAGCGCATGTCATTTCCGGGGGAGTTGCCCGTTGCGAGCATGAAGCGCAGTGCGTCTGCGCCGTAGGTGTCGATGATCTCCAGCGGGTCGATGCCGTTGCCGAGCGACTTCGACATCTTGCGGCCCTGTGCATCGCGCACGAGACCGTGAATGAGGACATGCTTGAACGGCGGCACCTCATCCATGTGTGCCATTGCCGCAACGATCATACGGGAGACCCAGAATGTGATAATATCATAGCCGGTGACGAGCGTGTCAGTCGGGTAGAAATAGCGCAGATCATCGGTCTTTTCCGGCCAGCCGAGCGTGGAGAACGGCCACAGCGCGGAGGAGAACCATGTGTCGAGCGTATCAGGATCCTGCCGCATTTCCTTGCCGCACTTCGGGCAGGTCGCGTGATCCTCAGCGGTAACGGTCAGCTCGCCGCAGTCGTCGCAGTAGAACGCCGGGATGCGGTGACCCCACCAGAGCTGACGGGAGATACACCAGTCGCGGATGTCTTCCATCCAGTTGAAATAGAGCTTTTCGAAGCGCTCCGGCACAAACTTGATCTCGCCGCTGCGCACTGCCTCGATGGCGGGCTTTGCGAGCTCGTCCATCTTGACGAACCACTGGAGCGAGACACGCGGCTCGACGGTCGTGCCGCAGCGGTAGCAGGTGCCGACATTGTGGACATGTGCCTCGGTCTTGATGAGGAAGCCGCCCTCCTCGAGGTCTGCGACGATCGCCTTGCGTGCCTCGTAGCGATCCATGCCCGCATACTTCGGATAATCCTCGGTGATATGTGCATCGTCGGTCATGACATTGATGACCTCGAGATTGTGGCGCTGACCGACCATGAAGTCGTTGGGGTCATGTGCCGGGGTGATCTTCACGACGCCGGTACCGAACTCCATATCCACATAGCTGTCCGCGACGACAGGAATCTGTCTGCCGACGAGCGGAAGCGTGAGCATCTTGCCGACAAATTTCTTGTAGCGCTCATCCTTCGGGTTGACGGCAACAGCGGTATCGCCGAGCAGCGTCTCAGGACGGGTGGTCGCCAGCTCGAGATAGCCCGAGCCGTCGGTGAACGGATAGCGCAGGTGCCAGAAGTGACCCTCCTGCTCCTCGTAGGTGACCTCCGCGTTGGAGATCGAGGTCAGGCAGTGCGGGCACCAGTTGATGATGCGCTCGCCGCGGTAGATATAGCCCTTCTCGTAGTAGTCGATGAAGACCTGCTTGACGGCAGCCGAGCAGCCCTCATCCATTGTAAAGCGCTCGCGCTCCCAGTCGCAGGAGGAGCCGAGCTTCATGAGCTGCTGGTCGATTCTGCCTGCGTACTGCTCCTTCCACGCCCATGCGCGCTTCATGAAGCCGTCTCTGCCGAGGTCATCCTTCGTGAGACCCTCCTTGCGGAGTGCTTCGACGATCTTTGCCTCGGTTGCGATTGCCGCATGGTCAGTGCCGGGGAGCCAGAGGGTCGAGTAGCCGCTCATGCGCTTCCAGCGGATGAGAATATCCTGTAAGGTCTCATCGAGCGCATGACCCATATGGAGCTGACCTGTGACATTGGGGGGCGGGATGACGATGGTGTAGGGGATCTTGGTCGGATCGGTCTCCGCATGGAAGCAGCGCTTCTCCATCCACTGTGCGTAGATGCGGTCCTCAAACGACGCAGGATCGTAGTTCTTTGCGAGTTCCTTCATGTGAGTTTCCTCCTTGCTGTATTCGCGTCAGGGATAATAAAAACGCCCTGAACGCGTAAATTTTGCGTTCAGGGCGAATGTTGTTCATCCGCGGTACCACCTGAATTCAGTGCAGTGCATGCACCCTCAGCAGCAGCGTCACAAGGATACTGCCTGTCCGTTGACGGCGGACAACCCGTCAGACGGTTTCCCGAACCTCGGGCTTCCCGTCCGCTGCTCGGAACGCGACTTCTGCACCGCAGCGTGGATGCTCGCACCGTCCGCATCCTCTCTGTGCCGCTGTTGAGGGCATACTACTCGTTCGTCATGGCATGTAGATACTGATATTATAGCACGGTTTTGCGGAATTGTCAAGCCTTTTTTGTCAGCTGATGCGGAGCGGAATCTGTGCCGTCACAAGATACTGCGTCTTGCCGTCGGAAATGAACAGCCCCTTCTCAAGGATGTATTCTCCCGCAGGAAGCACGCCGACGGTTTGTTCAAAGCTGATCTCCTGCTCTGCGGTGTCTCCAGCCTGGAGCCCGTAAGCCGCGGCATTCCATGCGATGCCCTCCAAAAACGGAATTTCCTCGCGGGTATCTGCCCTGCGGATACGGAAATCCTCGCCGTAGCTCCAGTCAAAGCCGGTGCCATTTTGGATCACGAGCGTGCAGTCCTTGCCGCCGTGCGTGCCGCCCTTGACGGTCACCCGCGGCACGGGGAATGTCTGCGCGGTGCTGTCAGCCGCGGTCTCGGAGCTGCCTGCTTCCGTGATGACAGTGCTGCTTTCCGGCAGACTTTGTTCTGCGCAGGCAGAGAGTGTGAGGAGCGCTGCGCAGAGTGTCATCGCAGCGGCTGTGATGCGGATAAACGGAATGCGTTTCATGATGATCTTCTCCTTCTGCAATGATGCAAGCCGAAGCGGCTCCGGGTGAGCGCGCTTATTATGATGATTATATCATGTAATGAAACGATTGTCAATATATATATATATATATTAACATTTATATGCAGATCAGCACCAATCGGATTGCACACTGTTATCCCTCCGCGATCCACTGCTTCCAGACAGCCTCCGCCTCGCCGACGGTCGCCTTCTGTCCGTTCCGCACGATCGGTGTGCGGAGCAGCGCGGGAATCTCCAGCAGCTTTTCAAACTGCGCATCCGGCAGCAGATATTTCACGAGTGCCGCCTCCTTGTGCTTTTCGTCGATCAGCAGGGTGATGTCGCCGACCGCACGCAGCACGCTTTCCAGTTCGCGGCGGCTCATGCCTTTTGTCGGCAGGTCGATCGACTGAAACTTCACGCCGCGCTCCTTGAAGAAACGCTCCGCTTTTTTCGTCGCAAAACACTTTGATTTCCCAAAGATCTGAATGTTCACAGTATACCTCTTTTCGGGTCATAGAAAAGTATCGTTCGCGGGCTGGGATGAATGATTACTGCGCCGAATTCTCATTCTCTTCGCTGCCCGGCGCAATATACATCGCTCTGCCGATCTGCGAATCCGGGTATTCCTGTGCATATGCCTGCATCATCTGCCGTACAAGATATTTCGCGTTCATTCCGCCCTCGATCATCGCGCAGAATGCGATCTCGGGATCCTCCACGGGCGCATAGCCGATGACGAATGTATCCGTTCCGGCGCCGCGCTGCGGGGTGCCTGTCTTGAGCGCGACCGACACGCCGATGTGATTGAGGTCATATTTCGCGGGCATGGCAGCCTTTGCCGCGCCGATCATGCCCTGCTCGATGTAGTAGTAGTAATCGCCGCCGCTCGTGTTGACATTTGCAGCGACCTCCGGCTCATGCTCCCAGAGCTTCTCCGTCATGGTGTTGTTCCATTCCGATGCGATCAGATGCGGCTTGTAGCGCACGCCCTTGTTCGCGATTGTCGAGGCGACCACTGCCATTTGCAGCGGTGTGACCTGCACCTCCGACTGCCCGATGGAAGCCTGCGTGATCTCACCGACATACCACTGCATGCCGAGCTGCTCGAAGGTCTCCGGGCAGGCGATGTATCCGCCGGAGTCGCCCGATTCCAGACCGAGCGGGGAGCCGAGCCCGTAGAGCCGTTCATAGTCGCAGAGACGGTCGATGCCGAGATTCAGACCGAGGTTATAGAAGAAGATATTGCAGGAGACCGTCAGTGCGCGGGAGACTGCAATGAAGTGATGGCAGCCTGTGCAGTGGTATTTCGTGTCGATATAGCGGAAGGTTTGCTCGCAGTCGTAGGTGCTCTGCCCGGTGATGATGCCGCTGTCAAGACCCGCAGTTGCCGTGATGGTCTTGAAGGTCGAGCCCGGGCGGTAGAGACCGTCCGTTGCGCGGTTGACAAGCGGGGTATTGCTCCGCTCCGCGACTGCCTTGTAATCCTCCAGCAGCTCATCGAGATTGTAGGTCGGCACAGTTGCCATGCCGAGCACCGCATTGTCGTGTGCATCCAGCAGCACGGACGCTCCGCAGAATACATTGCGGCAGGCGGAGCTGCTCACGCGCAGATTGTAGCAGTGTGCATCGAGATCCCGCTGCATGGCACGCTGAATATTGCTGTTGACGGTGAGCTGAATGGTCTTGCCGCCGACCGGCTCCTCTGTCACGGCAACAGACGAGACCTCGCCGTTTGTGACGGTGATCTCCTTCTTGCCGTTGATGCCGCGCAGGGTCGCTTCCATCGCCGATTCGAGCCCTGTCTTGCCGACGGTGTCCGAGAGCGCGTAGTCATCGTGCCCGTTTTCAAGCAGCGTTTCATATTCCTCCTCGCTGTAAATGGGACCGACATAGCCGATCTCATGCGGGAGAATGTCGCCCTGCTCGACCGTGCGCACGGCAGCCTCAGCGATATTGACGCCGGGCAGCGTGACGCGCAGCTCCTTGATCTTTGTGACAAATTGGAGGTCGATGTCATTCGCGAGATAGAAGACATTTGCCATTGAAAACTGCCGCAGCAGCATTTCATAGCGGATGCCCGCGATGATGCGCTTCTGCTCCGCGGTGTAGTCCTTGCTGATCGCGTAATCGGAGATCAGCTTGTCGATGCAGTTTTCCGCGGTCGCATAGGTGTTGAGACGCAGATTTTCGCGCATGGCATCGGCATCCTTCTCGCGGTCGGCATCAAAGGTATAGGGCTGTGTCCGCGAGACGGGCATCGTGTCATTCCACTCGTAGCCGGATGCCTGCAAGAGCTCGGCTGCGCGCAGAATCACATCATTGCCTGCAGCCTTGTCGGACGGGAAATATGCCTTCTCGATGATGAGATGGTAGCCGACGCGGTTGGACACGATCGGATTGCCGTCAGAATCGACGATCTCGCCGCGTGTTGCGGAGATCGACTGCGTGTAGACGCTCTGATTGATGACCTGCTTCGGGCTGTTATCCTCTGCTGCGACCTGCACGCGGATCAGCCGGTAGACCGCAAGTGCAGATGCCGCCAGCACGAGCAGCACGAGAAAGCCGCCGCGCAGAAATTCGGAGATCTGCCGGAATATTTCTTTCATAGATGTGTCTCCTTTTGTTCGCAGAAACAGAAACAAGAGGCAGGGGAGCGGGTGCTTTGTTCCTGCCTCTTACTTGTGTCAGACCAGCTCGCTGAGGGAAATTTCTGTGTAATCCTCAATGAAGTGCTCCGGCGTGTCAAAGCGGATCGGCTTCTCCTCGCCGGAATCCATGTTCTTGAGCTTGCCGTTCTGCTGTGCGAGCTCATCCGTGCCGAGCACGAGAAGATACTTCGTGCCGAGCTTGTTCGCGTATTTCATCTGCGCCTTGAAGGAGCGCCCGACAAGGTCAAATTCTGCATGTGCGCCGAGATTGCGCAGCGCATATGCGAGCTTCATCGCAGCCGGCTTTGCCTCATCGCACATCGGTGCAAGATAGACATCGCAGCGCGGCGCCTCCGGGAATTCGATGCCCTGCGCCTCCATCGTGAGGATCAGGCGCTCCAGACCCATGCCGAAGCCGAGCGCCGGAACCTTCTGCTCGCCGAGCTGCTCGATCAGACCGTCATATCTGCCGCCTGCACAGACAGTGCCCTGCGCGCCGATGCTGGTCGTGATGAACTCAAACACGGTCTTCGTGTAGTAATCGAGACCGCGCACGATCTTCGGATTGATGACATATTCCACGCCCATTTCGGTGACCGCAGTCTTGACCGCTTCAAAGTGATCGCGGCACTCCTCGCAGAGATAATCGAGGATGACCGGCGCATCCTTCGCGATCTTCTGATCCTCGGGGCTCTTGCAGTCGAGCAGACGCATCGGGTTGCGCTCCAGCCGCTCCTGACAGGTATCGCAAAGCGCCTCACGGTGCGGGGCAAAATATGCCTTCAGCGCCTCCTGATACTTCGCACGGCAGCTGGGGCAGCCGATGCTGTTGAGATTCAGCACGATATCCTTGACACCGAGCGTATCGAGCACGGTCTTTCCGAGCATGATGACCTCCGCATCCGCATAAGGCGACGCAGAGCCTGCCATCTCGACGCCGAACTGGTGAAATTCACGTAGTCTGCCTGCCTGCGGGCGCTCGTGGCGGAAGCAGGAGAGGATGTAAAACACCTTCTGCGGGAGCGCCTCTGCGAGCATGCCGTTCTGGAGCATGGCGCGGATTGTGCCTGCGGTGCCCTCGGGTCTCAGCGTGAAGGTCGATTCGCGTGCAGTGACGGTATACATCTCCTTCTGCACAACATCGGTGGTGTCGCCGACGGAGCGCTGGAAGAGTTCAGTCTTCTCGAAGGTCGGGATGCGGATTTCGGAGAAGCCGAAGCGTTCTGCCGCATCGCGCACGACGCCCTCCACGACATGCCACTTGTGGATGCGTGCGGGGGTGATGTCCTCGGTGCCCTGCGGTCTTGTGTATAGCTTTGCCATAGTCTTTATCCTTTCATGAAAATCGCCCCTTGGTAATGCCAAGGGGCAATGAACTGTTACATCTGCGGGTTGCCGATCTCACGCCAGTCGAGATCGCCGCGCTCCAGTGCAAGAATCAATGCCTCAGCAGTTGCAATATTGGTTGCAACCGGCACATTGTGCACATCGCAAAGGCGGAGCAGATTCATGTCATTCGGCTCGCTTGCCTTCGGATTGATCGGATCGCGGAAGAACAGCAGAACGTCAATCTCATCGCAGGAGATGCGTGCGGAGATTTCCTGTCCGCCGCCCTGCGAGCCGCTCAGAAAGCGCTTGATCGGGAGTCCTGTTGCCTCCGAGACCTGCTTGCCGGTCGTGCCTGTTGCACACAGTGTATGTCGGCTGAGAATTGCGGAATACGCCGTGCAAAACTGAATCATCAATTCCTTTTTCGCGTCATGCGCGATCAAAGCGATAGTCATTTCAAATCCATCCTTTCGCTGTATATTTCTCTGTGATCCATCTGTATTGCCGCGGGTGCGTCAGCCGATCTTGACAGTCAGCGGAGCATCCTCGCCGCGGAGACGCTTGGAGATCGCGTCGAACGCAGCCAGCGACGGCGCGGTAGAGGGGATCGGTTCGCCTTTGCCGGTTGCAATGACCAGATCATAGTCATCCGGCACAACACCGATCAGCTGCACGCCGATCGTGTCGATGATCTCATCGAGGTCGCGGACGAGCTCTGCGCCGATCGCCTTCTTGCTGACCTTGTTGATGATCAGTCTCTGGCGGCGGTTGCCGCGGGCATAGAACTCATCGGACATCATCTGCGCATCACGCACGCAGATCGGATCCGGCGTGGTGACAACGAGGATGAGGTTTGCCTGCTCGACGATATCGAAGACATGGTTATTGATGCCTGCGCCGGTGTCGATGATAATATAATCGTAATATTTACGCACAGAGCGGCAGATGCCGATGATCTGCTCGACGGTGACGGTGGTAAACGGGTTCTTCGGCGCACAGAGCACGAAGAGGTTGCTTGCCATCGGGACTCTGGTGACGGCATCGAGCGCGGAGATCTTGCCCTCAAGCACATCGCTCAGGTCATATTTGATCTGCCCGGTCATGCCGAAGATGATGTCGATGCAGCGGAGACCGAAGTCGAGCTCGATGATGAGTGTGCGGCTGCCCTGTTTTGCGAGGGTATAGCCGAGACCGGCGCAGATGGAGGATTTACCGGTACCGCCCTTTCCGGAGGTGACGGCTATCATTTTAGACATAAGTATAACCCCTTTCGACACTGCCCTGCTCACTTGAGCGGGCGGGCAGCGCTGCTTCCGCACCGCAGCTGCTGTACGCAGAAAACGGGACGGACCGCAGGTAGATTGTAATTGTTGCTCCCTGCCTGAAAAGGGCGCACTCCGGCAGCCCGCACTGCGGCAAAGATACTGCTTATATTATACCCGAAAACAGCAGATTTGTCAAATCCCTTTTTGCGAAAAAACGAAAGATTGTTGATTTCGTGCGTTTTGCTCTGCCTGATTTGTGCAGTTTACCGAAATTCGCACCGCATTTCTGGTATGATTGACAATATCTGTGCAGAGAGATCAGGAGAGCCGGGTTTCCGTGGAGACCGCGGGCTCGCTGTCGCTGTCTGCGATCGTGATGCTTTCGATCATGCGCAGGAACGCGGCGCGGTAAACCTGGATGTTTTCCCGCTTGCTCTTGCAGGTGACGAGATAGGCGCGGTTATCCTTCACGATCACAGCGGTGATGCACTGCATGACCTGGTGCACATCCTCGCCGACGATCGCGTAGGTGAATTCGAGCACAGTGCAGTCCACTCCGCTGCGGAGCGCGATTGTCTGCTCGCTGATCAGCGAGAATTCGTCTGCGGTCTGTGCATACTGGCTCCTGACAGTTTCGACATATTCATCGAGCCGGATGCCCTTGATGACCATTTCCTCGCCTGTGACGATGACGGATGCGTCATCGCGCACATAATATTTATCGTATGCCTCAGAGCTCCGCTCCGTAAAGCCGGGCGGCAGTTCAAAGGAGATACGCTTCGGCATCTCTGAAGGGACGATAATCACATCGGTCATGACCGCAGTGCTGTCCGCGGAGGATTCGTCGCTGCTGCTGCTTTTCCAGAGGCTCAGGCCTCCGATCAGCAGGACGACAGCCATCACAGTGATGAGAACGATCAACAGATTTTTAGACATGGAAAACAAGATCCTTTCGGAAAATTCTGAAAAGCCGATGCGCTTAGAACGCATCGGCATTCCGAATGTGACCAGACCTGTAAGCCGGGTTCTGTAAGGCTCACCGCGAAGGGTGAGCGGTTGCAGCCATTTATCTAGGCACACCGTCGCCGGTGTGCTCAAGCCGCTTATGCCATGCAGCCCACCGAGCAGATGTTTCGGCTGCACGCACCAATCAGCGTTGCATCGGATAGGGTTTACACGGCAGCGCATTCTCATGCGCTCCGGTGGGCTCTTACCCCGCCTTTCCACCATCGCCGCGCAGATGCACGGCAGTCTGTTTCTGTTGCACTTGCCCTAGAGTCGCCTCCGGCTGCTGTTAGCAGCTATCCCGCTCTGTGATGCCCGGACTTTCCTCGTAAGCTAGATCGCTTCCGCGGCTGCACAGTCTGCTCACGGCTACTATTTTACCATAGGACGGGAAATTTGTCAAGAACAAGACGCCCCTCTCCGCTGCTGATGCTGACAAATCGCGCAGATTATACTATAATAAAAACAAAATAGAAGGCCGTTCTGTGAAAACGAATACCTTTTATCTGCACGCGCAGTGTACGGAGGATGTAAAGCAATAAAAAAACTGATCTGTGATATGTGTGACGGAACGGATTTTATCAAGCAGGAGATCAAGCCGCTCCGGGACAGAATCGCAGAAGTGTATTCCCGTATATCGGAAATCGACAGTGAGCTGACAATGGACAGAAAGTGAATCGAAGAGAGCCGCTCCGGTGCAGCACGCATCGGGGCGTTTTCTGTCTCACTGTGTCGAAGCGGCACCCTTTCGCATATACTGCACTGTGCAGGGCAAGCGCCCGCACATGTCAGCAGAAAGGAGCGATCACATGCTGGAAAACATGACGGCACCGGCAGCGCCGCAGGGCGTCTTCCCCGCGCGGCTTTCGCTTGCGATGGGCTATGTGCCGTATCAGACATGGGAGGAGCCGATGGCTCCCAAAGATGCACTCTGCGCAGGGACAGCGTTCCCCTCGCTGGTGATGCCGTTTATGATGGAGAAAGGAGGCGTGCAGGATGCCCGAGCAGTCTTTGGATACAATGGAAAGGGATGATCTGCTGCGGCTTGTGCAGCAGTGCAGCTTTATGATGCAGGATCTCGCGCTCTACCTCGACACGCACCCGACCGACAAGGAAGCACTCAGCCGCTTCATGATGCACCGCGACATGTATCAGCAGTATGCAGATGCCTATGCCGCACGCTTCGGTGCGCTCTGCAAGAAGCAGGTCGGCGGTGCAGAGGGCTGGGCAGCGTGGAGCAACACGCCGTTCCCGTGGGAAAAGGAGGCGAACTGAGGTGTTTCAGTACGAGAAGTTTTTGCAGTATCCTGTGAAGATCGCGCAGCCGAACGCAAGGCTCGCGAAGATGATTTCGACGCAGCTCGGCGGCCCAAACGGTGAGCTCGGCGCCTCCATGCGCTATCTGAATCAGCGCTATGCCATGCCGCTCCGGGAGCTCTCGGCGACCCTTACGGATATCGGCACGGAAGAACTCAGCCACATGGAGATGATCGCGTCGATCATGACGCAGCTCACGAAGGGGCTCAGTGCCGCGCAGCTTGAGGAGCAGGGCTTTGCCGATTATTTCGTCGATCATACGACCGGCGTCTATCCGGCGAATGCTTCGGGTGTGCCGTTTTCCGCGGAGACCTTCCAGTCGCTCGGAGATGCGCTCGCCGATCTCAATGAGGATCTTGCCGCAGAGCAGAAAGCCCGCACAACCTATGACAACATCCTGCGCCTGAACGATGACCCGGATGTGCGCGATATTATCCGTTTCCTCAGGGAGCGTGAGATCGTGCATTATCAGCGTTTCGGCGAAGCACTCCGCATTTTGCAGGATCACATCAGCCGCAATTCGCCGTATCCCGATGACCCCTATGCGCTCAATCCCTCGTTTGATGCCGCTGAGATGCAGCGCGCCCCGCGCCGCCGCAGAAGATAACAAACGCGCCGGAGTTTTTATGCTCCGGCGCGCTTTTGCATCATGAGAATCAGATGCTCTCGTGGAAGGTGCGCGAGATGACATCGTTCTGCTGCTCGCGGGTCAGCTTTGTGAAGTTCACAGCGTAGCCCGAGACGCGCACGGTCAGCTGCGGATACTTCTCCGGGTGCTCCTGTGCGTCAAGCAGTGTTTCGCGTGTAAATACGTTGACATTGAGGTGATGCCCGCCCTTGGACGCATAGCCGTCCAGCAGCTCCACCAGATTCTCGATCTGCTGTTCCGTTGCCATTAGAATTCCTCCGTTTCTTCTTCGAGATCGGCGCCCTCACCGAGCGTCGGAATCGCGCAGGCGCCGCCCTTGCAGCAGTCCGTGCTGCTGAGCGTCTCAACCTGCATCGTGTCGCCCGCCGTGAGATTCAGATGCTGTGTGCCGGAAGCCATCAGGCTGTCGATCAGCGCAGAGAGCTCCTCCGGCGACATCTCCTCCGGGGAAAGGGCTTCATTCGGATTCATGCTCTGCCTCCTCGCGCAGTGCATCGAGATCCAGCTCGCCCGAGAACACCCGCGTGTTCTTGCCGAGCGCATCCGGCACAATCGAGAAGGTGTTGGAGATGCCGTCCTGTGCGTGGCGGAACGGCAGCTTTGCAACAGAGCTGAGCGATGCCACGGCGCCGTGGGTGTCTCTGCCGTGCATCGGGTTTGCGCCCGGTGCGAGCGGCACGCCGTGCTTTCTGCCGTCCGGGGTGTTGCCTGTCTTCTTGCCGTAGACAACATTCGAGGTAATTGTCAGAATGCTCATCGTCGGGAAGGAGTGGCGGTAGGTGTGATGCTTGCGGATCTTATACATGAAGCTGCGCACGATATTGACAGCGATCTGATCGACGCGGTCGTCGTTGTTGCCGTACTTCGGGAAATCGCCTTCGATCTCGTAATCGGTGACGATGCCGTTCTCATCGCGGATGACCTTGACCTTTGCGTATTTGATCGCGCTCAGGGAGTCTGCGACAACGGAGAGCCCTGCGATGCCGGTTGCGAAATAGCGCTTGACGTCACGGTCATGCAGTGCCATCTGAAGCCGCTCATAGCTGTATTTATCGTGCATATAGTGGATGACGTTCAGCGTGTTGACATAGAGCCCCGCGAGCCATTCCATCATCTGGTCATACTTGTCCATGACATCGTCATAGTCGAGATAATCGCCGGTGACAGGGCGGTATTTCGGACCGACCTGCACCTTCATGACCTCATCGACGCCGCCGTTGATCGCGTAGAGCAGACATTTTGCGAGGTTCGCTCTTGCGCCGAAGAACTGCATCTCCTTGCCGACGACCATCGAGGACACGCAGCAGGCGATCGCGTAATCGTCGCCGTGCGTCTCACGCATGAGGTCATCGTTCTCATACTGGATCGAGGAGGTCTGGATTGACATTTTTGCGCAGAAGCGCTTGAAATTCATCGGCAGATGCACCGACCACAGCACGGTCATGTTGGGCTCGGGCGCAGTGCCGAGATTGTTGAGCGTGTTGAGATAGCGGAAGGAGTTTTTCGTCACCATGTGTCTGCCGTCAACGCCCACGCCGCCGATCGATTCCGTGACCCATGTCGGGTCGCCGGAGAAGAGCGAATTATACTCCGGGGTGCGTGCGAATTTCACCATTCTGAGCTTCATGATGAAGTGGTCAATCAGCTCCTGTGCCTGTGATTCGGTGATGAGACCGCGGTCGAGGTCGCGCTGGATGAAGATATCGAGGAAGGTCGAGGTGCGTCCGAGCGACATGGCGGCGCCGTTCTGCTCCTTGACGGCAGCGAGGTAGCCGAAATAGAGCCACTGCACTGCTTCCTTTGCGTTCTTCGCCGGGCGGGAGATATCGAGCCCGTAGATCTGCCCGAGCTCCTTGAGCTCGCCGAGTGCGCGGATCTGCTCGGAGAGCTCCTCGCGCAGGCGGATGTTCTCGGAGGTCATGCGGACAAAGGAGGTCGCTTTCTGCTGCTCCTTGTCAGCAATCAGCATATCGACGCCGTAGAGAGCGACTCTGCGGTAATCGCCGATGATTCTGCCGCGCCCGTAGGCATCCGGCAGACCTGTGAGAATCGCGGACTTGCGGGCAAGGCGCATCTCGGGGGTATAGGCATCGAAGACGCCCTGATTGTGTGTCTTGCGGTATTTTGTGAAGATCTTGACGACCTCCGGATCGACCTCATAGCCGTATTCGCGGCAGGCGTTCTGTGCCATACGGATGCCGCCGAAGGGCTGGAGCGCCCGCTTGAACGGCTTGTCGGTCTGGATGCCGACGATCTGCTCAAGATCCTTGTTGAGATAGCCGGGACCGTGCGAGGTGATGGTCGAGACGATCTTGGTGTCCATATCGAGGACGCCGCCTGCCTCACGCTCCTTCTGCGACAGATCCATCACCTGTGCCCAGAGCGCTTTGGTCGCTTCGGTCGGGCCCTCAAGGAAGCTCTCGTCGCCGTCATACGGCGTGTAGTTGCGGTGGATAAAATCGCGGACATTGACGGATGTCGTCCATTTTCCGCGGGCAAAGCCCTCCCATTCGGGGGCAAATTCATCAAACATTCTGATTCATCCTTTCAAGCAGCGGGGGTTCGGGCGTGCGGGTGTGCGGTTACACATAATCCACAACATTGACCCAGCGCTCGAGGAATTCACGCTCGTGCGCATTGCCCTTCACCGACTGCGATGCAGCCACAATCGGCATCCACTTCTGCACATACTGGATCGCGGTGTCGCTCTTTGCGCAGAACAGCTTCAGATATTTCTTCGCAACATCCTCGTGCTCGTTGAGGTAGAAGAGGAGATAGGTGCGTGCAGCATCCGCGGAAGCATTGCCCTGTGTCGCATGTGCCCAGTCGATGATATAGGTCTTGCCGTCGTCGCCGATGATGATGTTTGCCGGGTTGAAATCGCCGTGGCAGAGCTTTAAGTGCTTCGGCATGGATTCCAGCGTGGTGTGCAGATCATAGCGCACCGTCGCCGGGAAGGACGATGCGGAGATCTTGCCGTGCATCTTGTCCTTGAGTCTGCCGAGCAGCGGGCACTTGTGCGAGAGTACATCGAGCTGGAGATCGACAAACTGCTCCAGATACTCATCAAATTTGTCGGGATTCTCCTGCATGAGCTGATAGAGCGTCTTGCCGGGGATATAATCCGTGACGATTGCCCACTTGCCGTCAACATTCGTGACCTCGAGAATGCGCGGGATATTGAGCCCCGTGTCCTCGACACGCGCAGTGTTGAGTGCCTCATTCAGGATGCCCGCCTTGGAATAGCTCTCGTCGAAAACCTTGTAGCAGCGGTCGCCGAGACGGTAGACCGTCTTATTGGGGCGCTCCGCGATAACAGCATCAAACTTCATGATCGTTCCTCCTCACATTACGATTTCTTTGCGGCAGGTCTGCCTCTGCGCTTTTTCGGTGCGGCAGGAACAGGCGGCATTTCCTTGTCGGCAAAATGCCCGTCGCCGTAGTAGGCGTGGAGATACATTTCCCGGATCTCGGAGATCAGCGGATAGCGCGGATTTGCGCCGGTGCACTGATCGTCGAAGGCTGCCTCGGACATCTCGTCGAGGGTAGAGAGGAAGGTCTCCTCATCGACACCGTAATCCGCGATGGTCTTCTTGATGCCGATCTTCTCCTTCAGCTCGTTGACGGCATCAATGAGCGCTTCGAGCTTCTCCTCATCGGTGGTGCCGCCAAGCCCGAGCGCCTCTGCGACCTCAGCATAGCGGCGGAGGGTGTGCGGATGATCATACTGCGAGAAGGTGCCCATCTTCGCAGGTGCTTCGGACGCATTGAAGCGCATGACCTCTTCGAGAAGCAGTGCGTTTGCGATGCCGTGTGCGATGTGATGGAACGCGCCGAGCTTGTGCGCCATCGAGTGGCAGACGCCGAGGAAGGCATTTGCGAACGCCATGCCTGCCATCGTTGCTGCATTTGCCATCTTCTCACGCGCTTCGATATCGGTCTGACCGTTCTCATAGGCACGCGGCAGATACTTGAAGATGGTCTTGAGCGACTGGATCGCGAGACCGTCGGTGTAGTCGGTCGCGAGCATTGCGGCATATGCCTCGAGGCAGTGGGAGACTGCGTCGATGCCGGAGGAAGCGGTCAGTCCCTTCGGCGCGGTCATGTGCATATCGGTATCGACAATCGCCATGTTCGGGAGCAGCTCATAGTCTGCGAGCGGATACTTGACGCCGTCGCGCTGATCGGTGATGACGGCGAACGGCGTGACCTCGGAGCCCGTGCCGGCAGAGGTCGGGACCGCAACGAAATATGCCTTTTCGCCCATCTTCGGGAAGGTGTAGATTCTCTTGCGGATATCGAGGAAGCGCATTGCCATATCCTTGAAGTCCGCTTCCGGATGCTCATAAAGCACCCACATGATCTTTGCAGCGTCCATCGCGGAGCCGCCGCCGAGTGCGATGATCACATCCGGCTGGAAGGCCTGCATCTGTGCAGCGCCCGCTTCTGCGCTCTGGAGGGTCGGATCGGGCTCGACGTCGAAGAAGGTCGCGTGCTGGATGCCGAGCTCATCGAGCTTATCGGTGATGGGCTTGGTAAAGCCGTTCTTATAAAGGAAGCTGTCAGTGACAACGAATGCGCGCTGCTTGTGCATGACATTCTTCAGCTCGTCGAGCGCGACCGGCAGGCAGCCCTTCTTGATATACACCTTTTCGGGTGCTCTGAACCACAGCATATTCTCTCTCCTTACCGCAACGGTCTTGATATTGAGCAGATGCTTGACGCCGACATTCTCGCTGACGGAATTGCCGCCCCAGGAGCCGCAGCCGAGCGTCAGGGAGGGGGTCAGCCTGAAGTTGTAGAGGTCGCCGATGCCGCCGTGAGAGGAAGGTGTGTTGACGAGGATGCGGCAGGTCTTCATGCGCTCTGCGAATTCGGCAAGGATCTCCTTTTCGGTCTGATCGTTCAGATAGATCGAGGAGGTGTGGCCGAAGCCGCCGTCCGCGATGAGCTGCTCTGCCTTAGCGAAGGCATCCTGAATATCCTCTGCTTTATACATTGCGAGGACAGGGGAGAGCTTTTCGTGTGCGAATTCCTCGGAGATATCAACGCTCTCGACCTCACCGATCAGCACCTTTGTGCCCTCTGCGACCTCGACGCCGGAGAGCTGTGCGATCTTAAATGCCGACTGACCGACGATCTTTGCGTTCAGCGCGCCGTTGATCAGGATGGTATGGCGCACCTTGTCGGTCTCCTCGGGTGTGAGGAAATAGCAGCCGCGGGCTGCAAATTCGCGCTTGACCGCATCATAGATATCCTTGTGAACGATGACAGACTGCTCGGAAGCGCAGATCATGCCGTTGTCGAAGGTCGTGGAGTGGACGATCGAGCTGACCGCGAGGACAATATCGGCAGACTTGTCGATGATGGCGGGGGTATTGCCGGCGCCGACGCCGACAGCCGGCTTGCCGCTCGAATATGCCGCATGCACCATGCCCGGACCGCCGGTCGCGAGGATGATGTCCGCTTCCTTCATGACGGTCTGCGTCATGTCAAGGCTCGGGGCGTCGATCCAGGAGATGATGCCCTCCGGCGCACCTGCCGCGACTGCTGCGTCGAGTACGACCTTCGCTGCTGCAATGGTCGATTTCTTTGCGCGCGGGTGCGGGCTGATGATGATGCCGTTGCGGGTTTTCAGTGCGATCAGGCACTTGAAGATTGCGGTCGAGGTGGGGTTCGTGGTCGGGATGACGGCAGCGATGACGCCGATCGGCTCCGCGATCTTCTGCATGCCGTATGCCTTGTCCTCCTCGATGACGCCGCATGTTTTCGTGTCCTTGTAGGCATTGTAAATATACTCAGACGCATAGTTATTTTTGATAACCTTGTCCTCTACAACGCCCATGCCGGTTTCTTCAACGGCGAGCTTTGCAAGCGGGATTCTTGCCTTGTTCGCAGCGGATGCAGCCGCAAGGAAGATCTGATCGACCTGCTCCTGCGTGTACTCTGCGAACACCTGCTGTGCGGCTTTCAGACGTTTGAGCTCTGCCTCGAGAGCCGCGACGCTGTCCACTGCTGCGCGTTCTATGCTATCCATATATACCTCCTGTCCGGCTCCGCAAACGGGATGCCGATTTGATATCTATATTGTACCACATTTTCTCGGATATTTCAAGCCTATTTGCAAAGATGTCCGATTTCTGCGGGAATTACAAAAAGTATAATATACAGATCACAAAAAAACATCGCGATATTACAAAAAAACAGTTTTTCATTCAGCTTGGTTTAAGAAATGCGTGGCATAATGAAGGCACGAAAGGCGAAGCGGACCCCCTTCCCGCAGGCGCCGAACCCTCTCAATCACAGACACAGAAAGGAAAGATCCATATGAAAAAGAACCTGATCCGTACAGGTACTGCGATCATCACGACGGCAGCACTCACCCTCGGTGCTGTCACCCCGGCTTTCGCAGCGGTTTCCGGCGACACCAACGCAAGCGGCAGCTTTGATCTTGCCGATGTGGTCGCATTCACACAGTTCCTCACCGGCGACGAGAACGCGCTGAACGATCCCGCAGCCGCCGATTTCAACAGCGACGGCAAACTGAACGCGAAGGATCTCACGCTCATGAAGCGCGCCCTGATTTACGGTCAGCAGGGCTCGGGCAATGATGACCCTCCCGTCACAACCGATGATACCTATGTCACGCAGATCACCTACGCAGCAAGCAGCGTGACCCTGAAAAATGCAAATGACGAGGTTGTTCCGGCAGCGAGCGCCTCGAATGTTACAGTCGAAAACGGCACGGTCGTCACGGTCACAAAGCCCACGAGCGACGGCACCAACGATTTCGGCGATATCAATGTGGACGGCGAGTGTGCGAACGGTCAGCTCAAGGTCAATGTCGATGAAGCGACCTATGCGACCGGTCAGGTCACGATCAACCTCCGCGGCGTGACCCTCTCGAACAGCTCCGATTCCCCGATCTATATTGAGCAGATCGCGGATGAGTGCGTCATCACCGTGAAGAACGGCACGACCAATACCATCTCCGACGGCACAAGCTACACGAACGCAGACGGCAGCCAGGGCGCGATCTACTCCCTCGATGACCTCAAGTTCAAGGGCAAGGGCACGCTGATCGTCAAGGGCAATGCGGGCGACGGCATCGTCGGCAAGGATGACATCAAGATCTGGAACGGAGACCTTCAGGTCACCGCTGTCGATGACGGCATCCGCGGCAAGGATTCCATCCGCATCGGCGACCCGGACGATACCGATTATTCGACCCTGAGCGTCAAGGTCGTTTCCACAGGCGGCGATGCGCTCAAGACCACCAATGATACCGCGGATTCCGGCAAGGGCTATATCAAGATCAACGGCGGCACCCTGAATCTCCGTGCGGAGAACGGCGACGGCATTCAGGCGGAGCAGGAGGTCTATATCAACGGCGGCGATCTCACGGTCTATACCTATCAGGGCAGCAATTACGGCAGCAGCACCGGAAGCACCGGCGGCTGGGGCGGCGGCATGGGCATGGACGGCAATCCCAACAAGACCGACATTTCCGCAAAGGGCATCAAGGCAGTCGGCCTCTATGATGAAGCAGGCACCACCTGGCAGAGCATGGGCAATATCTACATCACCGGCGGCACGCTCAGCTTCGATACCTCCGATGACGCGATCCACTGCGGCGGCAATCTCTCCGTCACAGGCGGCGTGATGACCATCGCGACCGCGGATGACGCGCTCCATTCCGATCACACGCTGACCATCGGCACGCAGAACTCCGGCAAGTATGACGATGTGCAGATCCTCGTCACCAAGTGCTATGAGGGCGTCGAGGGCGTCACGATCAACCAGAACAGCGGCACTGTCTACATCGTTTCCGGCGATGACGGCTACAACGCAGCAGGCGGCGCAGACGGCTCCGGCACCGGCGGCGCGACAGGTCCCGGCGCAGGCTGGGGTCAGGGCGGCATGAGCACCTCCAGCGGCACGCTGAACCTGAACGGCGGCTTCGCTGTGGTCAATTCCGCGAACGGCGACCATGATGCGTTCGATTCCAACGGCGCATTTACCATCAACGGCGGCTACTATGTCGCGAACGGTCAGGAGCCGATGGATTATGACGGCACCTTCACCCAGAACGGCGGCACTTACGTCACCATGACCGCAGGCAACACCAATCTCGGCACGACCTACACCTTCAAGGATGCTTCCGGCAATGCTGTCATCACCTTCAAGTGCGCAGCAGGCAGCCCCGGCATCTCCTCCAAGGATAACTCCACATGCTTCTCCGGCACTTCCGCAAGCGGCGGCACGACCCTCTTCGGTGCGAGCAACTATCCTGTGATCCTCGGCGGCAGCGTTTCCGGCGGCACACAGGTCACCGGCTCTGCATCCGGCGGCGGACAGCCCGGCGGACGCTGGTAATCATCCCGGTCACAACAGAAGCGAATCTGTGTAATGTGATACCTCTGTTCTCTTATCTCCGCAAAGCCGCCCGCACGGGAAACCGAGCGGGCGGCATGCGTTTTATCACAAATGACGGCAAAATTTTCGATTCTGTAATACAGATACCGATACAGAAGTTTTGCTCCGAAGCGTTTCAAAGCGCTTCGGGGCATTTGATGTTTTACAATAAATCGGAATTTAGCGCGGAGCCCGCGCAGGCATTTTGCCTGCGGCATGCGGTCGCTGATAACCCCTCAGTCGCTTCGCGACAGCTCCCCTGTTAGGGGAGCCAAGAACGAAGAATATCCAGCCATTGAGGAGCGGTTTATCTTGCCTCCCCTGAAAGGGGAGGGGGACCGCCGCCAGCGGCGGTGGTGGAGGGGTTCCCTGCGGCATGCGGTCGCTTATAACCCCTCAGTCAGCTCCGCTGACAGCTCCCCTTTTAGGGGAGCCAAGAACGCAGAATCCCCAGTCTTTGAAGAGCGCTTTACCTTGCCGTCCCTGAAAGGGACGGTGGTGGGGTTGCTCCCCGCTAAATTCCGATTTATATTAGTTACGATTATAGCATAGGATCGGAGTTCTGTCAATAGAAACGCCATAGTACTTCTGACCTTGCATCAGAGATACTATGGCGTTTCACTTCTATCCTGTGTACCGGGGATTTCGGTTTATCTCACATAATCCGCTTCATTTGTCAGCGGGACGAGCTTTGCGGTCATGATCTGCCGCGCCATTTCAAAGTCATAGGCGCAGGTCGAGAGCATCACGAGCTTATCGCCGGGATTCACCTCGACATCGCGCTTGAACTGTGCGGTTGCCAGCGCGCGCTCAAGGAAGAATTCCTGTGTCGGCAGCTCAAAATAGGCAAGCGCATACATCTCATCATAGGCGCTCAGCACAGAGAGTGCGATGAAGTCCAGCCGGTAGACCACATCCTTCGTGAAGATCCAGCCGTAGCGGTGCGCATTGAAGCTCGCGTTCGTGCGGAAGTTGCGGATATCGGCAAACATCGTGCCTGCGTTCATATTGTGCCCGTAGATGATATTGGTCTCGTTGGAGAGATCGCCGGGGCTGCGGTAATCCATAAAGATCGAGCCCTTGAATTCATACTGCCGGTTGAAATTGCGGTGCAGGTAATAATCGTTGTAGTCGCCGCGCATGACCGGGTAGTCGATGCGGGAATTCGGGATGTAGATCCAACCGACGAAATCGCGGTAATTCTCCGCCATGACCTCTGCCTTGCCGTGCAGCTCGGCAGCCTTTGCCGCAGTGATATAGGGTTCAGCGGCATTTTCACCGACCTGGAACGACTGCATCGGGGGTGCGGTCTCAGAGACGGTCGTGGTGGTTTCTGCGGTGGTTTCTGCGGTGGTGGTCGTGACGGCAGTCGTCGTCACCTCGGCGGTTTCGGGGATGGGCTTCGGACGGCCGAGAACCGTCCAGAGGATACCGCCTGCGACCAGCAGGCAGGCTGCGATGCCTGTGCCGATCTTTGCTGCTTTCGGGAATGCCATGTGTGAGGTTGCCTCCTCCTGATTTCAGTGCTGCACCCATTATACCACATTTCGCAGAAAAACGCAACAGGCACGGAAAAAATAAAATCTGTATCTTTTCTGCATCCGCAGGAAAGCTCCGGCGCCTGCGCGTTATTTTGCGTGCGGCGCGGATTCTCTGCGGTATTGCAGTGCCGTGATGCCGCAGCGCTCCTTGAACTGCCGCATGAAATGGGATTCATTGCGGTAGCCGCACTGCACGGCGATCTCCTGGATGCGGAGATCGGTATATTGCAGCAGCTTTTTCGCCTTGCTGATGCGTGAGGAGATGAGGTCATCCATGCAGCTTACAGAGAAATACTGCTTATAGAGTCTTTGCAGGTGGCTGCGGCTGATGCCGATTTCTCTTGCCATATCCGCGATGCTCCATTCTCGCTGCGGGTTTGTTTCGATCTCTCTGCGCAGCCGCTGGAGCAGCACCCTGTAATCCGAGCCAAAGCCCGTGTCCGCGGCAGCGCGCTCCGTGACGGCGGCCTCGCATGTCTCGATTTCTGCGGCGGCAGCGGAGAGAGAGCTTTCCGGGAGCTGCCGTGCGAGACAGATGACCGGCGGGAGCTGTGCATCCGCATTTCCGAGCAGGTGCTGCATTCTGTGCTCTGTTTCGGCGACTAGTTCTGCGGCACGGTTCTCCGCATCTTCTCCTGCTCCGAGCGGGAGCGTCACGGCAAAGATCTGCGGCTGCATGCGTGCGAGGAAGCCGTTTTCGGGCAGAATGTCACGCAGCGCGTTTGCCATGAGCAGTGCGGGATCAATCTCTCCGGCGCCGCGTGCGGACTGCGGCAGGCTCAGCAGCAGCAGCAGCGGGACACCGCCTTCAGATTGCAGGATCTGATGCAGATGCTCTGCAAGTCCGCGCCGGTTATAGAGACCGGTTTCCGGGTCATGCGTCGAGAGCACTGCCATCTGCTCACGGCGATAGTCGGCATAGAGCGCCTGCTGGAGCTGATAGAGACCGTGCGCTGCCGCATCGCACCAGCCGGTATAGTATTCATCGGGCTCGATCTCCTCGGGGCTGCGGTAAGCCGTCGCGAGATAGCCGAACGCCTGCCCGTGCGCATGCAGCGAGGTCAGCAGGACGATCAGCGGATCATGCGGCTCGCTGAGCGCGGGCAGGATCTCTCCTGTATCAAATAGATACTGATCGGGTGCATTTTTCCCGCGCCGCTTTGAGAGCGCGAGCAGCATGCGGTCGGAGAAGCCCTGCTGCCGGTATTGCTCGGGATGCGTAAAGCTGATGCACCAGTCCTCGCAGAGACAGACATCCAGCCAGATCCAGTTTTGCAGCACATGCCCGACGCTGTCGATCTTTGCGATCCAGTCGTTCAGCTCGGCGGCACCGCCCGTCTGCGCAAAGAGGTCGGAGGCAAGAAATGTACGCTTCTGCATCTGATTGCGCACTCTTGCGCGGAAATAGGCTTCGATCGCGGCGTGCGGATTCTGCGGCATTCTCGCGGGGTCGCAGCCGCAGCTTTCCCCGTAGCGGATTGTCTGCCGGAGCGCAGAGACACCGCACGGCTCGCCGGTGATCATCTCATGCAGCATCCGCACGGCATCGGCGCCGTACTGCCGGTCGCGCCTCTCGACGGTTGTGATGCGGGGCACAGAGAGCCATGCGTCCCAGCTCCCGTCATAGCCCGTGATCCGGATTTCATCGGGAACAGAGATGCCGTTCTGTATGAGAGATTCGCAGAGCGCCGCCGCCATCACATCGCTGGCACAGACCACGGCATCGGGCTTCGGAATGCTGCCGCCGGCGATCTGCCTGCCGATTTCCGCGGGAATCTCCCGCCAGAATCCGCCGTAGAAGATACTGGATGCGTCCGCAGAGAGCCCGGCCTCGAGCATTGCCTGACGGAAGCCCGCGATCCGCTCCTCGGATGCCTGATTGTCCTCAAAGCCGGAGATACAGTAAATCGTTTTGCAGCCGTGCGCCTCGATCATATGCTTCGTGATGCGGTACATGCTTTCCTGCTGGCGGGGCTGGATGCTCTCAAAGGGGAGCAGATCCTCGCCCAGCACAAGGCAGGGGATATCCGTCTGCATGAGATGACCGGCGATCGCATCGCGCACGGGATGATTGTGGAAGAAATCCGCGGCAAAGAGGATTCCGTCCAGACGCTGCTTCCCGGGGAGATTGTAGATATTCTCAAGCCCGCGGATGTAGCTGTCCTGCTGCAAATCAATGTGCGAATTATAGATGCCGGTATAGACGAACACATCGTATCCGTGCGATTTTGCTTCGCCGAATATACCGTGCAGCAGCTCATAATCCAGCGGATCCTCAAGCGACGGCATAATGACGCCGAGCCGTTTCTGCATGCGGAATCCTCCTTTCCGTGATACTCTTTTCAGTATAGCACGATTCGGCAGAATTGTCAACAAATCCGGCGGCAATCCGGCGTGCTCTTTTTTCATCCCCCCCGGATCGGGCTGCCCGGCGCTGTGGTATAATACACACACAGGCCAAGAGAAACACGCTCTGACGAAACGGGAGGTAAGGTTATGAAAAAGATCATTATTACGGCACTGGTTGTTCTTCTGGCGCTCGGCGGCTTCAAGCTGGTCTTCATCGAGCCCGACACGCCCCACACGTTTGAGGTGACGGTTCCTTCCTTCAATGATGTGGTCGCTTTCTTCGACGAGGTCGGCGCTGCGGCAGAGGAGGTCTCCAGGGACTTCTCGGTCTCGCCGAAGGAGACCGCAGATCAGGCTGCTGCATGCAGCTATGTGTGGAACTGAGAACGGATATGACCGGATGCGTCTCCGCCGCCCGCCGCAGCGGACGGAATCCCCTGACCTACGGAGCTCCGGACTTTAGCGACTGACTGAAACAGGCTGCACAGCTTCCGACCGTGCAGCCTGTTTTTTATTTGTTCCGGAAAAAGACTGTATACACAAGATCCGCCGCGAGCACCGTGACGATTACGATTGCGGTCACGATCACGGTTTTATCCCTGAGCTTCTCTGCCAGCTTATCGAGCAGCGGCTGGATCAAATACAGGAACACGACGCCGCCGATGCCGAAGCGGATGCTCGGGCTCAGCGCGATGCGCGCCTGGAAGTTGATCGCATAGTCTGCATAGGTCTGCCAGGGCCATGACCCGATGATCCACTCACAGAGATAGCTGGTAATCAGCTCGATCAGCGTTGCCGTTGCCATCGTGAGCAGGAAGATCACGGGGAGCAGGAGCAGCTTCCGCTTCAGCGGCCTGCCCTTGATCAGGCGGTACCACAGCAGCAGGAATACCGTCGCGCCGAAGCCGTATACCGGCAGCCACGGCCCGAACAGCACGCCGCGGTTGCTGAATCCCCAGCGGTAGATAAAGGTCTCCAGAACGACCTCGTAGATCCAGCCGATCACGGCATAGATCCAGAAGAAAAGCACATATTCCGATACGCGCCGCAGTTTCATAAGCAGCTCACGCTCCTTTCATGCTTCTGATTATACTATACTTCTCCGGAAAAGTCAATCGGGGCGGTTTGTTCACAAAATATTCATTTTTTCCATGATAGATGAATTTTGTATAGTGACACAGGAAAAAATGTATGCTACAATAAAAATGGCTGAAAAGAGCCACAGCTTACTTTTTAGGGGGTAAATCAATGAATCAAAAAAACAGAATCAAACGCGCAGCTGCGTTCCTGGTCAGCGCAGCCGCCCTGCTGTCAGCCACGGTCACGGCGTTCCCCGCCGCGGTCAGCGTGCAGGCAGCAGACTGTGTCATCGACACAAGCAAGACCTACCAGACAGTCCGCGGCTTCGGCGGCATCAACCATCCCGAGTGGGCGGGCGACCTCACCTCCTCGCAGCGTGAGACCGCCTTCGGCAACGGTCAGAACCAGCTCGGCTTCACGATGCTCCGCGTGTTCGTGAATCCGGACAAGAACCAGTGGAGCAAGGCAGTCCCGACCGCACAGTATGCGTTCCAGCATGATGTCACGGTCTTTGCGTCGCCGTGGGAGCCGCCCTCCAGTCTCGCGGAAAGCGGCGGTTCAGGCGGCAAGCTGCATCTGCCGTCCAAAAATTACGGCGCCTACGCACAGCACCTCAACGACTTCGGCAATTACATGAAGCAGAACGGCGTCAACCTCTACTCGATCTCTGTGCAGAATGAGCCGGACTACGCCCACGACTGGACACACTGGACAACCGATGAGACCACGGCGTTCATCGCAAACTACGGCGATCAGATCACCAGCACCAGACTGATGTCGCCGGAATCGTTCCAGTTCTCGCCGGACGGTGCCTCCTGGATCAGCGGCGGCGACGGCGGCAAGCGCTTCTACAAGAAGATCATGGCAAACTCGAAGGCAATGGCAAACTGCGATGTCTTCGGCACACATTACTACGGCACGACAAGAGACTGGATGGATTATCCCGATCTCGAAAACTGCGGCAAGGAGCTCTGGATGACAGAGGTCTATGTCCCGAACTCCGACGCCAATTCCTCTGACCGCTTCCCCGAGGCGCTCGCCGTTGCGGAGAATATCCACAACGGCATGTGCGTCAGCAACCTGAGCGCCTATGTCTGGTGGTACATCCGCAGACAGTACGGCCCGATGAACGAGGACGGTTCGGTCTCCAAGCGCGGTGCCATGATGGCACAGTATTCCAAGTGGGTCCGTCCGGGCGCTGTCCGCATTGCGGCGACAGAGTTCCCCGAGGGCAAGAATTATGTCGCGATGGATACCAAGAACTCGAACTACGGTTCTCTTCAGACGATGGTTTCCGCGTATAAGCTCGACAACCAGATCACGGTCGTCGCGATCAACCCGACCCCGAACGCGAAGACGCAGGGCTTCTCGATTTCCAGCGGCGAGCAGATCGCTGAGATGGAGGCCTATCACACCACGAGCAGCGAGAACTTCCGCTCCACCTCTGCACCGAGCTTCAGCGGCAGCAGCTTCTCCGCTTCGCTCCCGGCTTATTCCGTGACAACATTCGTCATCAGCACCGGCGCACCGACTCCGGTCGAGCCCGATGAAAACGGCTACTACTTCCATGACACCTTCGAGGACGGCACCGACAGCTGGACCGGCAGAGGCAGCGCAGCCGTCTCTTCTGCAAGCGGCGCAGCTTATGCCGGCAGCAAGGCACTGGAGGTCTCCGGCAGAGAAAAGGCATGGAACGGCACCCAGAAGGAGCTGAACGCCCGTGCATTCAAGGCGGGCGAGGAATACAGCTTCAGCGTGGTCGCACGCAGCGCAGCGGGCGAGAATATGATGCTCTCGCTGCAATACACCGATTCCTCCGGCACGGTCAACTATGACCATATCGCTTCCGGCGTGTCCGACGGCGAATATGTCCAGCTCGCAAATCCGAACTATAAGATCCCGAGCGGCGCGACCGATCTGATTCTCTATGTGGAGACAGAGAGCGGCACCGGCAATTTCTATATCGACGAGGCGATCGGCGCAGTCGCCGGCACCGCGATCGACGGACCGAAGCCCGTCCAGGTGCTCCTCGGCGACATCAACTGCGACGGAAGAATCAACGCAGCCGACCTGACCTATGCAAAGCGCTACTGCGGCAAGACCTTCCCTTCGGGTCTCTCTGCACGCGCAGCAGATGTCGATCAGAGCGGCGTTGTCGATGCGGATGACGTCAAGTACATCTTTGACTTCCTCATCAGAAACATCGAGGAATTTCCGGTTGCGGAAAAGGCTGTTCCCGAGGTCGATTTCTCCCAGATGGAGCAGAAATTCGGCAGCGTCAGCCTCGCGAACTCCTATAAGGGCAGCAACGAGCACAATCCGCTGATCACGCAGTATTTCGGCGCAGACCCCGGCGTGATGGAGTATAACGGCAGAGTCTATATCTACATGACCGATGACCACCTGCTCTATGAGAACGGGCAGGTCACAAAGGAAACATACAGCACGATCAACTGCCTGCGCTGCATCTCCTCGGATGACATGGTCAACTGGACCGATCACGGTCTGATCAATGCCGCGGGACAGAACGGCATCGCAAAATGGGCAGGCAACTCCTGGGCACCGACCGCAGCACACAAGACGATCAACGGCAAGGAAAAGTTCTTCCTTTACTTTGCAAACAACGCAAACGGCATCGGCGTGCTGACCTCTGACAGCCCGACCGGTCCGTGGTCCGATCCGAACGGCCGCGCCATGATCGACCGCAAGACCAACGGCGTCACGGATGTCCCGTGGGTCTTTGACCCGGCAGTGCTCGTCGATGACGACGGCAAGGGCTATCTCTATTTCGGCGGCGGCACCGATAATCTCCCTTCGGATCATCCGAAGTCTGCACGCTGCGTGCAGCTCAGCGATGACATGTGCTCGATCGTCGGCACCCCGCAGGTCATCGACGCTCCGTATATGTTCGAGGACAGCGGCATCCACAAGTTCAACGGCAAGTATTATTACAGCTATTGCACCAACTGGAACACAAGCGGCAACTCCTACGGGCTTTCCACTGCCGCGATCGACTACATGGTCAGCGACAGCCCGCTCGGACCGTTCACCTATAAGGGTGAGGTGTTCAAGAACATCGGCAGCTTCTTCGGCACAGTCGGCAACAACCACCACACGATCATGCAGTTCAAGGATCAGTGGTATCTTTTCTACCACGCACAGTATCTCCAGGATCAGATGGGTCTGAACGGTATGGGCTACCGGAGCACCCATATTGACAAGATCACGATGAGTTCCGACGGCTCGATCCAGGCGGTCAAGGGCACGAAGACCGGTCTCGACCAGATCAAATCGCTCGATCCCTTCACGGGCGTCCGTGCAGCGACCTTCTCGCATCAGGGCGGCATTGAGATCGCAGGCAGCGGCAATTCGACCGTCTCTGCGAACAAAGGCGACTGGTTCCGCGTCTCCGGCGTCGCCTGCAAGGATGCGTCCGCGATCACCGTCAAGGCTTCCGCACAGAGCGGCGGCATCATCAAGGTCTGCACCGGCAGCGCTTCCGGCACGCCGGTCGCCTACATCGAGATCCCGTCCGGCGGCTCTGTGCAGGAGATCACCGCCCCGGTCAAGGGTCTCAGCGGCAACAATGATCTCTACTTCGTTTTCAACAGCAATATCTCCATGGACAGCTGGTCTCTCAGCTGATTGCAAAAAGTAAAACGCCTGCGGCATCCTTCCCCTTCGGGTGCCGCAGACGTTTTTTGTCAGATCGGAAAGGCTGCGCAGTCAGAGGGCTGCACAGCCTGTTTTTCATTTCCAGAAGGAGAGCTTCTCCGCATCGAGCCCGATGTGCTCTGCGCGGAATTCAGGATCCTTCCCCGCTTTTTTCTGCGCTTCGTAATCCTTCAGCGCACGGATCACCTGCCCAGAGAGCAGCAGGCAGCAGGGAATGTTGATCAGCGTCATGCCGCCCATCGTCAGGTCTGCAAGCGTCCAGGCAACATCCATTTCCATCATCGCACCTGCAAAAATAATGAGCACGCAGACGATATAAAAGCCGGTCATGAAGCGCTTGGAGGGCTGCCGCTTTTTGTTCAGATAAATGAGCGCGTTGTCAACATAGTAAAGGTTACCGAGCAGCGTGGTGAAGGCAAAGAGCACCATTGCTGCGGTGATGAACACGGGACCGGCGCTGCCGAAAACCGTGGAGATTGCGTTCTGCACATACATTGCGCCGGCGACCTCTTCGGTGTTCGGCGTGCCGGAGCAGAGACACATGAAAGCCGTAGCGGTGCAGAGCAGGATCGTGTCGATGTAGACGGAGACCGTCTGCACGAGCCCCTGCTTGACAGGATGCGTCACATCTGCGGAGGCGGAAGCGTTCGGCGCGGAGCCCACGCCCGCTTCATTGGAATACAGGCCGCGCTTGATGCCGAGCACCATGCAGCTGCCCGCGAGTCCGCCGAAGATCGCACGGAAATCAAACGCATCCGCGATAATCTGTCCGAACATCTGCGGGATATTGCCGAGGTTGCAGGCAATGACAATCAGCGAGATCAGCACATAGGCGATCCCCATGAACGGGACAACCTTTTCCGTGATGCCGATGATGCGCTTGCCGCCGCCCATCAGGCAGAAGCCGACCAGCACCGCGAGAATGAGGCCGACAATGAGCGGCGTTGTCTTCTGGTCATAGAAGCTGTATACCGCAAAGGAGGACTGTAAATTATAGGAGCAGAGCAGGTTGAAGCCGAAGGCGTAGGTCGCGATCAGAAAGACGCAGAAGACCGCCGCGATGAACGGCTTGCCGAGTGCCTGCTCGATGTAATAGGCAGGACCGCCGAAGCAGCCGCCGTTTTTGTCCTTTTTCTTGTAGATCTGCGCGAGGGTGCTCTCCATGAAGGCGGACGATGCGCCGATGATGCACATGAGCCACATCCAAAAGCAGGCGCCCGGTCCTCCGAGACAGATCGCAGTGGAGACACCGACGATATTGCCGGTTCCGACACGCGATGCGGTGGAGACAATCAGAGCCTGAAACGAGGAGACCTTCTGCCCGTCCGCCGGCTTCTCCATGATCAGGCGGCAGGATTCCCGCAGCAGCCGCAGCTGCACAAAGCGTGTGCGGAAGGAAAAATAGAGCCCCGCAGCGGCAAGGATGATGATGAGTACCGGGTAGTACATCACATCGTCGATCTGATTCAGCAGTTTTATGATTCCGTCAAACATTCGGCACCTCCGTGTGATATGATTGGATGCAGTATCCATTATATCATATCCGGCACGGCAGTGTCAAGAACGGTGCTGCCTTCAGCGGTATTTGTCCATGATCCCGCAGAAATCAAAGGTCGCGAAATAGTCGGCGGGCGTTTCTGCGCGGCGGATCATCTTCACGCTGCCGTCCTCGCAGAGCAGGAGCTCCGCAGAACGCAGCTTGCCGTTGTAATTGTAGCCCATCGAGAAGCCGTGTGCGCCGGTATCGTGGATATAGAGCAGGTCGCCGGTCTCCACGGGCGGGAGCATGCGGTCAACGGCGAATTTGTCGTTGTTTTCGCAGAGACCGCCTGTCACATCGCAGAGATAGGTGCAGGGGGCATCCTCCTTGCCGAGCACGGTGATATGATGATATGCACCGTACATCGCGGGACGCATAAGATTTGCGGCGCAGGCATCGCAGCCGACATATTCCTTGTAGATATGCTTCAGATGCAGCACGCGCGTGACGAGCGCACCGTAAGGGGCGAGCATGAATCTGCCCATTTCCGTGAAGAGCGCCGCATCGCCGAGCCCGGCAGGCACGAGAATCTCCTCATACACCTGCCGCACGCCCTCTCCGATTGCGAGAATGTCATTCGGCGTCTGATCGGGCTTGTACGCGACACCGACGCCGCCGGAGAGATTGATGAAGCGGATATCTGCGCCGGTCTCCCGCTTCAGGTCGGCGGCAAGCTGAAACATCTGCCGCGCAAGCGTGGGGTAATATTCGTTTGTCAGCGTGTTCGAGGCGAGAAATGCGTGAATGCCGAAATGCTTTGCACCCTTCTGCATGAGCCTGCGGAAGCCCTCGAACATCTGCGTCCGCGTGAATCCGTATTTTGCATCCTGCGGCTTGTCCATGACAAAGGTGGAGATCGTGAAATCGCCGCCGGCATTGAAGCGGCAGCAGATCGTCTCCGGGATGCCGGTCAGCCTGTCAAGGTAGTCGATATGCGTGATGTCGTCAAGGTTGATATAGGCGCCGAGCTTATATGCCATCTGATAATCCGCCGCGGGGGTCACATTCGACGAGAACATAATGTCGCTGCCGGAAAAGCCGCAGGCATCCGCCATCTGCAATTCGGTGAGGGAGGAGCAGTCCACACCGCAGCCCTCCTCCTGCAAAATTTTCAGGATAAACGGGTTCGGCGTGGCCTTTACGGCAAAATATTCGCGGAAGCCTTTGTTCCAGGCGAATGCCTGCCGGACGAGCCGTGCATTCTCACGGATGCCGCGTTCGTCATAAATGTGAAAAGGCGTCGGATACTGCGCGGCGATCTCCTCAGCCTGTGCTTTTGAAACAAACGGTACTTTCTTCATAATCCTTCTCCTGATCCTTACAAATTTTCGGAATCCTTACAGCTTTGCGAGATATTCCGCTGCCTGCGTGACAGTTTCCCTTGTGCCGAACGACGAGAACCGCAGCCAGCCCTGCCCTGCCGCGCCGAAGCCGGCACCCGGCGTTCCGGCAATGCCATAGGTATAGAGCAGCCTGTCAAAGAACGCCCACGAATCCGTATGATCCGGGCATTCCATCCAGACATAGGGGGCATTTTCACCGCCGACGGAGCGGATGCCCGCAGCCGTGAGCGCTGCCTTGATGATGCGCGCATTCTCCATGTAATAGTCAATGTCCTTGTGAACGGCGCGGAGTCCTTCTTCGGTAAATACCTTTGCGGCGGCACGCTGGATGATATACGAGTTGCCGTTGTATTTTGTTGCCATGCGCCGGAACCACATGTCATGCAGCGAGGCGCCGTCAAAGTGCAGGGTGCGCGGCACGACCGTCCAGCCGCAGCGCACGCCCGTGAAGCCCGCAGTCTTCGAGAGGGAATTGATCTCAAGCGCGCAGGTCTCTGCGCCCTCGATCTCATAGATGCTGTGCGGGAGCTCAGGGTCGCGGATATACGCCTCATATGCCGCGTCAAAGAGAATCAGTGCGCCGTTTGCCTGCGCATAGCGCACCCATTCGCGGAGCTGATCCTTGCTGTATACGGCGCCGGTCGGATTGTTCGGCGAGCAGAGATAGATGAGATCGGCGTGAACACTGTCATCGGGCATCGGCAGGAAGCCGTTTTCCTTTGTGCCCGCCGCAAAGAGCACGCGCCGCCCTGCCATGATGCTTGTGTCGTAATAGACCGGGTACACAGGGTTCGGCAGCAAAACGGTGTTGTCGGCATCAAAGAGGTCGCAGAGATTGCCGAGATCGCATTTTGCGCCGTCGCTGATAAACACATCCTCCGCATCGACTGTGATGCCGCGCCGTCTGTAATATGCCGCAATCGCCTCGCGCAGAAACGCCTCACCCTGCTCCGCGCCGTAGCCGTGAAAGGTCTCCGCACGGGACATATCCTCCGCGGCGGCCTTCATCTCGTCGGTGATGACCCGGCTGAGCGGGCGTGTCACATCGCCGATGCTGAGCTTCAGGAGCGCACGGCCGGGGCACTCTGCCTGAAACGCACGGATGCGCTTCGCCACCTCCGAAAACAGATAATTCTGTTCGAGTTCCAATGCATGATGATTGACTTTCATTTCTTACACCTCAATTTCTCCGCTGAAAACCAGCACCGCTTCGCCGGTCATATAGACCGCGTCCTCTGTATAGCGCACAATGAGATCGCCGCCGTTCAGATGCACGGTCACATCCGTGTCAGGCAGGCAGAATCCGTTTTTGACCGCTGCTGCGACCGATGCGCAGGCGCCTGTGCCGCAAGCCATCGTCTCGCCGGAGCCGCGCTCCCAGACGCGCATCCGCAGCGTGTTCTGATCGAGCACCTGAACAAATTCTGTATTCACACCCTCCGGGAATGCCGCATGATGCTCAAACTCCGGTCCGACTGCACGCAGCTCCGCAGTATCCGGGATCTCGCCGAACACGACGCAGTGCGGGTTGCCCATTGAGACACATGTGACGCGGTATTCCTTCTCGGCGACAATGAGCGGTTCCGCAATGACTTCAGGCAGATCGCTTGTGACCGGGATCTGCTTCGGCTCGAACACCGCTTTGCCCATATTGACCGTGGCAGAGGTCACAACGCCGTTTTGCGTGGTCACCGTAACCGTGCGCAGCCCGCTCTTTGTCTCGATGACAATATTCTTCTTCACGCAGATGCCGTTGTCGAAAAGATATTTTGCGACGCAGCGAATCGCATTGCCGCACATGCTGCCCTCGCTGCCGTCCAGATTGAACATGCGCATTCTCGCATCCGCAATGTCGGAGTGTGCGATCAGTACAAGCCCGTCGCCGCCGATGCCGTAATGGCGGTCGGAGAGCTGCACTGCAAGCGATTCCGGCGCAGACAGGCGCTTTTCCATGCAGTCCACATAGATATAGTCATTGCCGCAGCCGTGCATTTTGACAAACGGAATGCGGCGCTTTGCCGTGCGGAGGTGATTCATGTTCATCAGCTCCACATTGGCATCACGGTAGCCGGTGTGCAGGCAGTTTGCGACTGCCGCCGCAGTATCGGTGCAGGTCAGGCAGGGGATGCCGAGTTCGACCGCCTTCCTGCGGATTTTCGCACCGTCGCGGGCAGCCATGCGTGCATTCGCGTCGGTGGAGACAATGTAGCGGATTGTGCCGTTTTCCATGAGCGTGAATGTCTCCGTATCGCCGCTGTGCAGCTTGCGCAGCGTATGCACGGAAAGACCCGCGGATTTCAGTGCGTTTGCAGTGCCCTCCGTTGCGAACAATTTGAAATCAAGCCGTGCGAACTTCCGCGCAATTTCGATAATATCCGGCTTGTCTGCATCGCACACCGTCAGAAGAACGCCGTTCTGCTTTCTGCCGCTGTCCTCAAGCCGGTAGCCCGCCGCACGCAGGCCCTTGTAAAGCGCTTCCGTCAGCGTTTTGCCGATGCCGATGACCTCGCCGGTCGATTTCATTTCGGGCCCGAGCGTCGATTCACCGCCGATCTTCTCAAAGGAGAACACCGGCACCTTGACTGCGGTGTAGGGCGGTGTTTTGTAATAGCCCGTGCCATATTCCATCGCCGCGAGCTTTTCGCCGAGACAGACGCGCATGGCGCAGTCACAGAGCGGCAGACCTGTCAGCTTGCTCATGAACGGCACCGTTCGCGATGCACGCGGGTTGACTTCGATCACATAGAGCGACTGCCCCTTGACGATGTATTGCAGATTGATAAGCCCGACTGCATGCAGCCCGAGACAGATTTTCTTCGTATCCGTGAGGATTTTCTTCCGCATATCGTCGTCAATGTGAACCGGCGGGCAGATCGCGATGGAGTCGCCGGAATGCACGCCGGTGCGCTCGATGTGCTCCATGATGCCCGGGATGAGGATATCCTTTCCGTCGCAGATCGCGTCCACCTCGATCTCCGTGCCGCGGATATACTGGTCGATCAGCACGGGATTGTCAATGCCGTCCGCGAGAATATTCCGCATGAATGCCGCGACATCGCTCTCCTCAAATGCGATGTTCATGTTCTGACCGCCGAGGACATAGGACGGGCGCACGAGCACCGGCAGACCGAGCGTCTGCACGGCTTCTGCGGCTTCGTCAAGCGTGTTGACTGTGCAGCCGCGCGGGCGCTCAATTTGCAGGGATTCGAGCAGCGCATCAAAGCGCTCGCGGTCTTCTGCAAGATCAATGCTGTCCGCAGCCGCGCCGAGCAGCTTGTAGCCCGCCTCCTCGATCGTGCGTGCAAGACGGATCGCGGTCTGTCCGCCGAATGCCGTGACCACACCGACGGGCTGTTCCAGCGCCAGAATCGAGAGAACGTCCTCGGGCGTCAGCGGCTCAAAATACAGCCGGTCTGCCGTGTCGAAATCAGTCGAGACCGTCTCCGGGTTGTTGTTGACGAGCACAACCTCATAGCCCGCTGCTTTGAGCACCTGCACGCAGTGCACCGCAGAATAATCAAATTCAATGCCCTGTCCGATGCGGATCGGACCCGAGCCGAGCACCACAACGGTTCTGTGACTGCGCCCTGCCAGAAACTGCGCAGCTTCGTCAGATTCAGGTGCTGCATCCGGCACGCACACGCCGTAGAAATACGGCGTTTCCGCTGCAAATTCGCCTGCGCAGGTATCGACCATGCGGTAATGCGGGCGGAAGCACTTCTCGGGCAGCGGTTTCCCGGAAATCGCAGCGATTGTTTCATCGGGGTAGCCGTACCGCTTTGCCGTGCGGTATAATTCATCTGTAATCGGAGCGGATTCCAGTTCACATTCGCATTTGATCAGTTTTTCAATCTTGCTGAGAAACCATGTGTCAATCCTCGATAATGCGTGAATTTTACTGCATGTGTATCCGCGGCGGAATGCCTCAGAAACCGCGAACAACCGAATATCATCCGCATGCTGCAAATGTGTGACGAGGTCTGCATCCGGCATCTCGCGCAGGGCATGCACAAGCAGCGCGCTGTGCTTGACCTCTGCGCCGCGCAGTGCTTTGAGCAGCGCCGATTCAAAGGTATCGGAGATTGCCATGACCTCGCCGGTCGCCTTCATCTGTGTGCCGAGCCGATGGGATGCACCGGCGAATTTCTCAAACGGAAACTTCGGCATCTTCACCGCAACATAGTCCAGTGCAGGCTCAAATGCGGCAGTTGTTTTGCCGGTGACCTTGTTCGCGATCTCGTACAGGCGATAACCGACGGCGATCTTTGCGGCAACCTTCGCGATCGGGTAGCCGGTCGCCTTCGATGCCAGCGCCGAGGAGCGCGACACACGCGGATTGACCTCAATGACCGCGTATTCAAATGAATCGGGATTCAGCGCGAACTGACAGTTGCAGCCGCCTTCAATTTTCAGCACCTCCGCGATTTTCAGCGCGGCAGTGCGCAGCATCTGATACTCCTTGTCAGAGAGCGTGACCGCCGGCGCAATGACAATGCTGTCTCCGGTGTGAATGCCGACGGGGTCAAAATTTTCCATCGAGCAGACGGTCAGCTTGTTGCCGTCTGCATCCCGCACGATCTCGAATTCGATCTCCTTCCAGCCCGCAATGCAGCGCTCCACAAGGATCTGATGAATCGGGGAAAGGCGCAGACCGTTCTCCGCAATATGTTCGAGTTCCTCCGGCGTTTCGGCGATGCCGCCGCCCGTGCCGCCGAGGGTGTATGCCGGGCGGATAATCACGGGATAGCCGATCTCCTCTGCGATGCGCCGCGCTGTCTCCATATCCTCCGCGATGCCGGACGGGATGCACGGCTGCCCGATGGAATCCATCGTTTCCTTGAAGAGCTTGCGGTCCTCCGCACGGGCGATTGTTTCGGGATCCGCACCGAGCAGCCGGATGCCCTGCGCCGCGAGAAATCCGCTTTCTGCAAGCTCCGCGCAGAGGTTGAGACCCGTCTGCCCGCCCAGCCCGGAGAGGATGCTGTCCGGCTTTTCTTTCAGGCAGATGCGCTTGATGACCTCGGATTTGAGCGGTTCCATGTAGATCTGATCGGCAATGCGGCTGTCCGTCATGATTGTTGCCGGGTTGGAATTGACCAGCACAACCTCGATGCCTTCTTCTTTCAGTGCACGGCATGCCTGCGTGCCGGAGTAGTCAAATTCTGCTGCCTGTCCGATGACGATCGGTCCCGAGCCGATGACCAGTACCTTATGAATATCGCGATTCAGCGGCATTTTTCTACCTCCATCATCTGCACAAACTCATCGAAAATATATTCTGTGTCCTGCGGCCCTGCACATGCCTCCGGGTGAAACTGCACGGACATTGCCGGGAAATGCCTGTACCGCAGCCCTTCGCAGGTGTTGTCGTTGAGATTCACATACAGCAGGTCTGCGGTGTCGCGGCAATGTGCATCCGCAGGGTCATACTGTACCTGATAGCCGTGATTCTGCGTGGTGACCGCCATGTGTTTTGTCAGAAGATTCAGCACCGGCTGATTGGAGCCGCGGTGTCCGAATTTGAGCTTCGCGGTCGGGATGCCGTTTGCAAGTGCAAGGAGCTGATGCCCGAGGCAGATCGCCATGATCGGGATGCCGAGTGCTGCAATTTTCTTCAGTTCCGTGATGATCTCCGGGTTATCCGCCGGATCTCCTGCGCCGTTTGAGAGCATGATGCCGTCCGGGGAAAGCACCGCAATATCCTCATATTTTGTGTTTGCCGGCACAACGGTCACACGGCAGCCGCGTGCTGCGAGTGAGCGTGCGATATTTGCCTTTGCGCCGAAATCAAGCAGCACAACATGATAGTTCGCGTCTGCATCCCCGAGCGTATATGCCGCATCACAAGTTGTATTCTTCACCGCATCCGTCACATGATATGCGCGGATCTGCGTGAGATCCGCCTGATCCGGTGTATCGCAGACCATACCGTTCATCGTGCCGTGATCGCGCAGCACTCTTGTCAGTGTGCGGGTGTCGATATCCGTGAGTACGGGGATATTCTGTTCTGTAAGCCAATCCGCGAGCCTGCCGGCACAGCGGAAATTCGACGGTGCATCGCAGATTTCTGATGCAATATAAGCCGAAAGAAACGGCTTCCGCGATTCAAAATCCGCGGGGATCACGCCGTAATTCCCGATCAGCGGGAAGGTCTGTACGACTGCCTGCCCGTAGTAGCTCGGGTCGGTCAGCGTTTCGAGATAACCGTTCATGCCGGTCGCGAAAACGATCTCCGCGGTCACATTCTGCGCGGCACCGAGCCGTTTTCCGCGGAATACCATGCCGTTTTCGAGTACCAGACAGCCCTCTTTTGTATTCATTCTGCATTTCCTCACTTCCGATATTTACACGGCGAGCCGCACTGTATTTTGCTACAATGCGGCGCCGTCTGCATGTGCTGTTATACGCTGTAAAGCAGGTCTGCGTAGGTCGGGAAGGGCTGATATTCCTTCGCGGTCAGCGGCTCAAGCTGGTCTGCTGCCGCACGCAGCTCGTTCATTGCCGGAATGATCGTGTCGCGGCAGTAATAGGACGGGTGCTCGTTGTCATAGAGCCCGATCATGATGCTTTCGAGTGCTTCGGTCTTCGCAGCAATCTCGTCGGTGATGGCGCTCACTCTGCGGAGCAGGTCAGTCTCTGCAAGTCCCTGCACGCCGAGCTCCTTCTTCTTCATTGCATAATCGGCAAGTGCTTCACCGTAGCGGAAGCCTGCCGGGATAATCTGTGTGTGCGCCATGTCGATCATGGTGTTCGCTTCGATCGCGATGAGCTTGGTGTAATTTTCCAGGAGAATATCCTTGCGCGAGACAACCTCGCTGTGGTTATATACACCGTATTTCTTAAAGAGCGCGACATTCTTTTCCGTCGCAAATGCGTGCATAGCGTCCGCTGTTGTGCGGAGATTGAGCAGACCGCGGCGCTCTGCCTCTTCGACCCATTCCTGCGAATAATTGTTGCCGTTGAAGATGATTCTGCCGTGTGTTTTCAGTGTATCTGCAAGGATCTCCTGCACCGCCGCTGCGACATCCTCTGCACCTGCGAGACGGTCTGCAATGTTGTTCAGTGCCTCTGCGAAGATCGTGTTCAGCGCGATGTTCGTGTCAGCGATGGAATTCTCCGAGCCGAGCATGCGGAATTCAAATTTGTTGCCGGTGAATGCCATCGGAGAGGTGCGGTTGCGGTCGGAGGTATCCTTCTTGAAATCGGGGAGAACATGGACGCCGGTGGTCAGCGTCTCGCGGTGCTTCTGCTCATCTCTGCCCTCTGCGGCGGCTTCGAGCTGGAGCTGGAGGTCATCGCCGAGATACACGGACACGATGGCGGGCGGCGCTTCATTTGCGCCCAGACGGTGATCGTTGCCTGCGGATGCAACCGACATTCTGAGCAGATCCTGATGCTCGTCCACGGCTGCGACAACCGCTGCGACCATCAGCAGGAACAGGCGCTTGCGCTCCGGCGTCTTGCCCGGCGCAAAGAGATTGA
>JAEEXH010000095.1 GCA_016291435.1 Oscillospiraceae bacterium | reverse complement strand
CCGCAGCAGCCGCCGAAGAACTGCACGCCGCAGTCGGCGAAGGCGGGCATGTAAGAGGCATATTCCGCCGGTGTGATCGAATATGCGCCGGTGACGGGGTCGGGGAGCCCGGCATTTGCCTTGGCGATCAGCGGCAGACTCGTCCATGCGGCGAGCTCCTGCATCAGCGGCAAAATTTCGCGCGGACCGAGCGAGCAGTTGATGCCGATCGCCTCGGCGCCGAGTGCCTCGAGCGTCATTGCCATGGCGGAGATCGGGCAGCCCGTGAAGGTGCGCCCGGTCTCGGTGAAGGTCATCGTGACGATCACCGGCAGATCGCTGTGCTCCTTTGCGGCGAGGACTGCCGCCTTGGTCTCGAGCAGGTCGCTCATCGTCTCGATGACGACGAGGTCTGCGCCCGCCGCTGCCGCCGCCTCGACGACCTCTGCGTAGGCGTCATAGGCTGCATCGAAGGTCAGCGAGCCGACGGGCTGCAGAAGCTGACCGGTCGGACCGATATCAAGCGCGACACATGCCATGCCGCGGACGGCTTCCTTGGCGATCCGCACGGCAGCGCGCACGCTTTCGGCAGCATCGACGCCGGTGCCCGCGAGCTTGAGCGAATTGGCGCCGAAGGTGTTGGCGTAGACGATCTGTGAGCCCGCCTGCGCGTAGGCGCGGTGCACTGCCGCGACACGCTCGGGCTCGGTGAGATTGAGCCGCTCGGGCAGCTCGCCGGGGCTGAGCCGGAGCTCTGTGCCCATGCCGCCGTCGAGGAAGATGAAATCATTGAAAAGAAGTGCACGGAAGTCCATAACGCTCCTCCGATCTGGTCTGGGTTGATAGATACATTATAGCATAATTTGCCGGGTATTTCAATATGCATCGGCTGAAAATGCCCGCGGGTGCTGTCCGCGGGCATTGATGTCAGATCGAATCCATTTTGCCGGGGCGGAACGGCTTCCGGGCAGCGCTGCTGTCCTCCGGCTCGGGTGCGGGCAGCCTGCGTGCCGTGAGGTCTGCGGCGACCGGTTCGCCGGTGATCGCCGCGATCGCGCCTTGCTCGAGCACCTCGCGCTCCTGCTGCTCGATCATCGAATAGTTGAAATCGGGATAGCCCTCCGCCTGCGTGAGCACCTGCCACTGCTGATTCAGCATAAATATGCGTGCCGCTGCGCCGGAAAAGAGCAGGAAGTAAAAATTATGCTCCAGCAGACTGACCGCCGCAAAGCACAGGGCAGAAACGGCAGCCAAGACGTTGCTCCTTTTGATTACGCTGAGCACACCGCAGACTGTCCCCGCGAGCAGCAGCAGAAATTGGGGCATCAGGCTTGCATCGCCGCCGACCGTCCGGATAACGGCAAAGAATCCGATAATCAGACTCAACAGCACACCGCAGAAGACGATCAGCAGCAGGAATATCTGATACTGTTTCTCGAGCGAGCGCTTCTTTGTGCGGTTCCGGTCGTATGCGACCCGGCGCGGGTCGTCCGAGAATGTGTTTGCCATGATAAAGCCCTCCGCTGCAGCCGGTCACCGCTCCGCAATCGGCTTGTAGGTCTGCCACTCCTGCACGGCGCGGTAAGCCGGACGGATGATCTTGCTCGCGCCGAGGAGCTCCTCAAGCCGGTGTGCCGACCAGCCCGCGATGCGCGAGATCGCAAAGATCGGCGTGAAGAGCTCGTTCGGGAGATCGAGCATCCGGTAGACCAGCCCGGAGTAGAAGTCGACATTGGCGCAGACGCCCTTGTAGATGCGGCGCTCCTGTGCAATGACCTCCGGCGCAAGGCGCTCGACCATCGCATAGAGGGCATATTCCTCCATGCACTGCTTCTCCTCGGCAAGCTGCTCGACAAAGCCGCGCAGCACCGTTGCACGCGGGTCGCTGTGGGAATAGACCGCGTGACCCATGCCGTAGATGAGACCCGCATTGTCGAAGGCATCGCGGTGCAGCAGGCGGCGGAGGTAATCCGCGACCTCATCCTCATCCTTCCAGTCATGCACGCGCTCCTTCATATCGTCGAACATCTGCACGACCTTGATATTTGCGCCGCCGTGCTTCGGCCCCTTCAGAGAGCCGAGCGCCGCAGCCATCGTCGAATAGGTATCGGTGCCGGAGGAGGAAACCACATGTACGGTGAAAGTGGAGTTGTTGCCGCCGCCGTGCTCGGCATGCAGCACGAGCGCAAGATCAAGGATCTGCGCCTCAAGCCTTGTGTATTTCTGATCTGCACGCAGGAGGCTCAGCAGGTTTTCTGCCGCAGAGAGCTTCGGGTCAGGCTGATGCAGGAAAAGGCTCTGGTCATTCTTGTAATAGCGGTATGCCTGATAGCCGTAGACGGCGATGGAGGGGAACTGCGCGATGAGCTGGATGCACTGGCGCAGCACATTCGGCAGAGAGGTGTCATTCGGGTTGTGGTCGTAGGAATAGAGCGCGAGCACCGATTTTGCAAGCGTATTCATCATATCCTCGCTCGGCGATTTCATGATGACGTCCCGCGTGAAGGAAGGCGGCAGGGAGCGGCAGCTTCTGAGCAGCGTGCTGAAATCCTCGAGCTCCTTGCTGCTCGGGAGCTGACCGAAGAGCAGCAGGTAGACAGTCTCCTCATAGCCGAAGCGTTTTTCGGAGATAAAGCCGTTCACGAGATCCTCGATGTGATACCCGCGGAACAGGAGCTGACCGTCGCCGAGCTGTGTCTCGCCGTTGACCTCGGTGCCGGGGATGATCTGGCTGATATTGGTGAGCCCCGCGCAGACGCCTTTGCCGTTGATGTCGCGCAGACCGCGTTTTACGTCATACTTGGAATAGAGCTCAGGGTCGATCTGATAATTCCCGCGGCAAAGATCGGCAAGCTCCTCGATTTTTGTCTGTTTTGCAAAACGGTTCCATTCCGCCATTCGGCACAGCCCCTTTCTTTCTGTTCTGTTATGTTGTTATAGTATATGCCGCGAATACAGACATCAGCTCCGGCTGATAGTCCGATTCCGCTCTGTTGAATTCCACGCATATATTAGGATTAGTATACCATGTTTGCGGATGATTGTCAAGCATTCCGCATCGAAATCCCGCAAATACACGAAAAACCGGCGCGGAATTTGTCAGATTTCGCCAAAGGACATGAAGATTTTATGAAATTCGCGGAAATAGGCGGGTTTTCGCGCACTTCCGGCGCTTTCACGCTTGCAGAAAGACGGGATTTATGGTATAATGAAACAAAGCTGAACCAATGCACGGGGACATGTTTCCCCTGCGCGGACAAAAAGAAAAAGGAGCCTTCATCATGCGCAAACCCTTCCGGATCATCCTCACTGCGATCCCGAGCATCGCGTTTTTTGTCACAGCCGCCACGCTGTACTGTACGCTCCGCGAGAGCAACCAAACCATCGACACCCTCCGCGCCATGATCGCCGTGCAGGGTGAGGAGCCGGATGTGCCCGTCTTCAAGCCCGTTCCCGTCGATCACCATTATGAGCGAGCCGGATACAAGATCCTGCTCTCCGACGATACCTACGGCGAGATCTGGATTCCCGTGCTGGCGGATGTGCCGCTCTCGACGCACCCGCTTGACCTGCTGAAGGAGCAGGAGAACGGCAGAATGGTCTCCTACAACGACAAGGGGCAGGTCAATGCGATCACCGGCATCGACATCTCCGAGCACAATGAAGTCACCGACTGGAACAAGGTCAAGGCAGACGGCATCGACTTCGTGATGCTCCGCGTCGGCGTCCGCAAATACGGCAGCGGCAATCTCCAGAAGGACAGGAAATTCGAGGAATATTATTACGCCGCAAAGGATGCCGGTCTGAAGGTCGGCGCCTACTTCTTCTCGCAGGCGGTCAATGAGGAGGAAGCCGTCGAGGAAGCACTGCTGACAGAGGAAGTGCTTTACGGTCTGACGCTCGATTTCCCCGTAGTCTATGACTGGGAAATCATCTACGACGAGGGCGAAACCGCCCGCACCGACAATGTCCCCTGCGATGTGCTGACAGACTGCACGATCGCCTTCTGCGAGAATATCAAAGCGGCAGGCTATCAGCCGATGATCTATCAGAACAAGCGTACATCCCTCTTCAAGCTCGATCTCCCGCGGCTTCAGGATTATCCCTTCTGGCTCGCGGAATATAACGACGGTCCGACCTTTATCTATGATTACGATATGTGGCAGTACAGCGCGAAGGGAACTGTGGACGGCATCAAAGGCGAGGTCGATATGGACCTCAGCTTCTACGACTACTCGCAGCCGGGTGCGCCTGCGATTGCTGCCGGCGCACCCGCAGACAGCACTGCTCCCGCGGATACGACCGATGTCACGGACGGCACAGGCGATACAACGGGCGACACAACCGCTGCCGACACGACAACCGCTGCGGAAACCGCGGAGAATCCCGCTGCCGCAGCGCCCTAACGCAGCCGCGAGAGCCCGGCGCCGAACGCGAGAAGCTCCGCACGCACCGCGTCGGGGTCGGCAGTTTCCGCAGGCAGACGCGCTGCCGATTCGCTGAGGCCGGCAAGGATGCCGCCGGAGACCGAGCGCCGCAGCAGCGGCAGCTCCCGCTCCCAAAGTGCGCTGAGCGCCTCCGCAGCCTGCCTGAGCTCCGCTTCCGGGGCGTTCTGCTCCGCAAGCGCCAGCACATGCGCCGTCTCCGTGCGCAGCCGCTCCCGCCGCTGCCGTACATCGAAATAAGACCATACACATACGAGCATCACACCGCTGAGAATGCCCGCAGCCAGCCGGACACGCAGCGGTGTTTTCATGTCTCCGCTCATCGGATGCCGTCCCCCTCTCCCGCAGAAAGTGTTTTCTTCACAAGGCAGCGGAGACCGTCCTTTCCCGCCGTGAGCAGGAAGACATCCTCCGGCGGCACAGCCTGCGCCCGCAGGATCCCGCGCAGGCGCTCCGGCGTGATGCCCGCATCCCGAAGCCCCTGTGCGCTGATGCAGCCGTCCGCGATCAGCACCGCGGGCGGGTCGCCCTTTTCGCCCTGCACATGCAGGTCTCCGCAGGTCACGGGGCGGCTCTCCGGCTTCGGATAGGCAGAGATTGTGCCGTTCGTCTCGACGACGGCATACTGCACCTCGGTCACATCGAAGATGCCCTGCCCGCGCAGTGCGGTCATGAGGTCATCAAGCGAGAGCCGCAGTGCCCGCATCGCGCCCTGCTGCATCTCTCCCTCACGGATGATGACCTGCGGGCTGCCGAGCAAAAGGGCGCGGAGCCTCCGCCGCCGGAGCGTGCCCCACGAGAGCAGGATCTCGAAGCTGATGAGCATGAGCACGGGAATGATGCCCATGAAGAGCGGGAGCTCCTGCTCCTCAAGCGGGAGCGTGGCGGCGTTGGAGATGAGCATGGAGATGACGAGCTCTGTGGGCTGGAGCTCGCCGATCTGCCGCTTGCCCATGAGCCGGACGCCGAAGACGATGATCGGGTAGATCACGAGCACGCGAAGAAAGCATATGAACATGGCAGCACCTCCCTATATTTGTGAAATGCGCAATGAATGTGTCCGCTGGCGCGGACGAATTGTGAATGGGCTTCGCCCAAGCCCCGGTACGCTCTGACTGATACTGATAAAAAAACAGGAACACAATGGGTTCTGAGGCGGCAGCCCCATAACAGAGCATCGTGAAGCGATACAATAATCGCGCATTCTGCATTACCACTACATTTCCCTGCCGCAAACAGATTATACATCTTTACAAAGCGGGAAAAGTATGGTATGATATACATGCTGTATTGTATAAAAATGTCCGGGATCCTGTGAGGATTCCGCCTCCGATTACGAATACATATACAGAATGCCGGAAGTGTAACTGATTCCGGAAATTCAAAGAACCGAGGTGATGGCGTATGAACGATGCCGAACTCCTGCATCTGCTCACAAGCGACCCCGAGCAGGGCTGCAAAACGCTTGTCACACAGTATTCAGGACTCGTTCTCGCTGTGATCCGCCGCAAGCTCGGCGGCGTCTGTACCCATGAGGACATGGAGGAGCTGAGCAGCGATATCCTGTTCTCCGTCTGGCAGATGCGCGACCGCATTTCCGAGGAGAAGGGCAGTCTGCGCAGCCTCATCGCGACCGTCGCAGGACGCCGCTGCATCGACTGGTACCGTTCGTACAGCGCAAAGCCTGAACGCCATACCCTCGACACCGCAGAGCGCGTGATCCCGAACGCCGCGCTCTCCCCCGAGGAAGCCGCCGTCAGCGCCGAACAGAAGCAGGCGATTCTTGATGCGATCGGCATGCTGAACGACACCGACCGCGAGATCCTGATCAGAAAATATTACTGCGGAGAGACCGCCGCCGAGATCGCGGAGCGTCTTTCCCTGCGCACCGGCACCGTCGAGATGCGCATTTCCCGCGCGAAGCAGAAGCTGCGCGCCGTGATCGGAGGTGAGGAGCATGACTGACAATGAGCTCCGTTTATTTTTCGAGTCCCTGAGCGACAGGGAAGCAGCCGCGCTGCTGACCGGCATGCATGTTTCCCCGGAGGTCAGCGACCGCATTGCCGAGAAACTGCTTCAGCGTGTCCGTGCAGAGGAAGCAAAAGAAAAAGAGACCGCTGCGCCTGTCATCACGCAGAGCCGCCGCTACCGAATGCAGTGGATCTTTACCGGCGCGGCATGTATCGTCGTGATGCTCACAGGCGGTGCATTCCTCTTCTTCGGCGGGCGTCCCGCGCCCCCGCCCGTGCGCCCGTCCGAATCGGATACCACCGCTGCCGCTGTCACAGACACGACCGCATGCTCCGGCAGTGATACCGTCACCCTCCGCACCGAGGGCACAGCCGGCAGCACGGTTCCGACGACCGCTTCTGCCTCCGTCACGGAAAACGGCGCATCGACGGGTGAGACCGGCACTGCGGCGCCTGAAAGCACCGGCGAAGCGCCCGGTACCGCGCCGCAGTCTGAGACAGCGGGCGAATCCGCACATACGGAGCCAAGCGTCCCCGCAACCTCCGAACAGCATGAGGGCGGCGGCGAAGGCAGCGTATCCGCGTCAGAGGTGCACACAATCGAATCGACGGAACGCACGAAGGGCTCGACCGCACCCACAACCGCGCAGACGAGCTATTCCTCCCGCACGCTCCGCACCACGACCTCCGCATCGGTGATCTATACCCGCACATCCGGCACCTACACGCAGTTTACGACCACATTCTCCACGCCTGCGCTCACCACCTTCACCGCCGCAAAAACTACCGTCCCAGATCCGGGCCCGGACAGCTCAACCGCTGAGAGCTCTGCGGCGTATACCGAGACGTCCCCCGATGTCGCGGCATCGGAAACCACGACAACTACAACCACCGCAACAACTGCCGCAGCACTGACAGATCCGCAGTATTGAACACTTGCATTTTTTCATATAATGTGCTATACTGTATGAAAGCCCTGCGTTCTGCGGGGGATTTATCCGAAAAAAGGAGACAGATACTATGGATCAGGCAGTGATTCTCGCCGGCGGACAGGGAAAGCGCATGCATGCGCCGATCCCGAAGCCGATGTTCAAGGTGCTCGGAGAGCCGATGCTCGAATGGGTGCTCGGCGCCTGTGAGCAGGCAAAGCTCAGCCGCATCTGTGTGGTCACAGGCTATGAGGCAGAGCAGATCAAAGCCTATCTCGGCGACCGCTGCGAGACCGCGTATCAGGCGGAGCGGCTCGGCACCGGGCATGCCGTCATGCAGGCGCTGCCTTTCCTGAATGCCGATACCGACGGCAACACGCTTGTACTCTGCGGCGATGCGCCGTTCATCGACAGCGAAACGATCGCCGATTCCCTCGCACGCCATATCAAGGAGCGGAATGCCGTGACCGTCATCACGGCGAAGGTCCCCGAGCCCTTCGGCTACGGCAGAATCCTGCGCACGGACAGCGGCATCGCCGGCATTGTCGAGGAAAAGGACGCGACCGAGGAGCAGCGCACGATCACGGAGATCAATTCCGGCTGCTACTGGTTCCGCACGCCCGATCTCATCGGTCTGCTCGGCAGCATCACAAATGACAACGCACAGAAGGAATATTACCTGACGGATACCGTCGCGATCGCACTGAAAAACGGTCTGCGGGCAGGTGCATTCTGCTCGAAGAACCCGGATGTCGTGCTCGGTGCAAATGACCGCAAGGGTCTGCTGACGCTCAACACCGCCGCGAGAATGGCAGTGCTCGAAAAGCATATGGCAAACGGCGTCGGCTTCACCTGCACGGACGGCATTATCATCGAACGCAGCGTCCAAATCGGCGCGGGCACGGAGATCCTTCCGGGCACGATTCTGCGCGGCAGGACCGTCATCGGCGAAAACTGCGTGATCGGTCCGAACACATTGATTGAAAACAGCTCCGTCGGCGATGCCGTGAAGCTCAATGAGACACAGGTTTATGATTCCTGCATCGAAAGCGGCGTCAGCGTCGGTCCCTATGTGCATGTGAGACCCGGCAGCCGTATTTGCAGCGGCGCACACATCGGCGACTTCGTGGAGATCAAGAACAGCGAGATCGGCGAAGGCACAATGATCTCGCATCTCGCATACATCGGCGACAGCGACGTCGGCAAGCATGTCAACATCGGCTGCGGCGTTGTGACGGTCAACTTCGACGGCATCCGCAAGACGCGCTGCACGATCGGCGACCATGCGTTTGTCGGCTGCAATACGAATCTGATCGCGCCGGTGTCGCTCGGCAAGGAGTGCTACACGGCAGCGGGCACGACGGTCACGGAGGATGTGCCGGACTACGCGCTGGCAATCGACCGCGGTACACTGACGATCAAGGAAGGCTATACGCTGCGCAAGTTCGCGAAGAAGTGAAGCAGGCAGCATGATACAGATACATACGGAGCCCCCGGTGTTTTCGTGATACCGGGGGCATCTTTTTCCCGCGCAATATTCATATATTCATACCGGATTTGTAGGATATAACCAAGCAATCCCCTTTTTTCGGCAGAAAAATCATCCGTTTGCATTCTTGCAAAACATAGGGATTTTGTGGTATAATAAATACAGAACAGCGGAAAATGCAAATATGACAAAAGGGAGGAACGGACTTTGAAAATCTCAACAAAGGGCAGATATGCCCTGCGGATGCTGCTGGAGCTCGCCGCACATCAGGATGACGGCTTCATCTCGCTGAAGGAGATCTCCGAGCATCAGGATATCTCGAAGAAATACCTTGAGCAGATCGTGCCGATGCTCAACAAGAGCGGCATCCTGCGCACAAACCGCGGCAACCGCGGCGGCTATATGCTCGCGAAATCCCCGCGGGAATGCTCTGTCGGCGATGTGCTCCGCGCAACGGAAGGTTCGCTCGCGCCGGTCACCTGTCTCGAATACGATGTGAACGACTGTCCGCGTGCAGGATTCTGTCCCACGCTCTTTGTCTGGGAGGGGCTCAACAATGCAGTGACGGAGTATCTCGACGGCATCACCCTGCAGGATATCCTTGACCGTATGACGTCCGACGGCGGCGATTACTGCATCTGAGACGGCCGCTGCGCAGAATTCCCTATTGACAAAATCGGCATGATCTATTATAATATATACAGCCTTATCATGAGCGGTGGAGGAACGGGTCCTGTGAAGCCGCGGCAACCGCGTTCTGAACGTATGGTGCCAAGTCCTGCGGACGGAAAACCGCCCGGAAGATGAGGAGCATTCAGGGAAGATCAGGGCGGTGTGCTGTTTGAACGGCACAGCGCCTTTTTTACATGATGCGGCAAATTCAATTCAAACGGAGGAACATTTATGAAGCGCTTTTTCACATCTGAATCTGTCACAGAGGGGCATCCTGACAAGATCTGCGACCAGATCTCCGATGCCGTGCTCGATGCGATCCTGGAGCAGGATCCCGAGGCGAGAGTTGCCTGCGAGACCTGCACCACGACCGGCATGGTGCTGCTGATGGGCGAGATCTCCACCAGCGCAAAGGTCGATATTCCGGCGATTGCGCGTGAGGTCATCGTCGATATCGGCTACGACCGCGCAAAATACGGCTTTGACGGCCACACCTGCGCGATTCTCACATCCATCGACCAGCAGTCCGGCGACATTGCACAGGGTGTCGATTCCTCGTTCGATTCCGCGGAGGATGAGAACGATACCGGTGCGGGCGATCAGGGCATGATGTTCGGCTTTGCCTGCGATGAAACCCCTGAGAAGATGCCGCTGCCGATCTCGCTGGCACATAAGCTCGCGATGCGGCTGACGGCAGTGCGCAAGGACGGCACGCTCAGCTACCTCAGACCCGACGGCAAGACGCAGGTCACCGTTGAATATGACAACGGCGTTCCCGTGCGCGTCGATACCATTGTCGTCTCGACACAGCATGCGGCATCCGTCGAGCTTGAGCAGATCCGCGAGGATATCATCGACCTCGTCATCAAGCCGATCATTCCGGCAGATATGATGGACGCAGAGACCAAGATCTTTGTCAACCCGACCGGCAGATTCGTCATCGGCGGGCCGCAGGGTGATTCGGGTCTCACGGGCAGAAAGATCATCGTCGATACCTACGGCGGCTATTCCCGCCACGGCGGCGGCGCCTTCTCCGGCAAGGATCCGACAAAGGTTGACCGCTCCGCAGCATATATGGCACGCTACATCGCGAAGAACATTGTCGCGGCAGGCTTTGCGAAGCGCGCAGAGGTGCAGCTTGCCTATGCAATCGGCGTCGCAGAGCCGGTCTCGGTCTTCGTGGAGACCTTCGGCACCGGCACAGTCGATGAGGAGAAGCTGGCAAATGCAGTCCGCGAGGTCTTCGAGCTGAGACCCGCCGGCATCATCCGCACGCTCGATCTCCGCAAGCCGCAGTACCGCAAGCTCGCGGCATACGGTCACATGGGCAGAGAGGATCTGCTGCCCGCATGGGAGCGCACCGACAAGGTGGACGCTCTGAAGGAAGCGCTGCGTTTCAGCTGAGCAGAAATGAAACAGAGAATGCCCCCGGTATTAAGACAGATACCTATATAGAAGTTTTGCCCCTGAGTGTTACAAAGCACTCAGGGGCATTGTGCATATTTATGTTGCTAAGCGAAATCAGAATTTACAAGAGTAATCATTTATCAAAAATATTTAGAATTGCCAAAAAAACGAAGAAGCCTGGAAGTAAAACTAAAACAATATTATCTTTTATA
>JAEEXH010000094.1 GCA_016291435.1 Oscillospiraceae bacterium | reverse complement strand
CCGTCCATGAAGACCACATGCCCGGAGACGCTGCGTGCAAAGTCGATCTCATGCGTGACGATGACCATGGTCATCTTCTCTGCGGCAAGCTCCTTCAAGACCTTGAGGATCTCTGCCGTGAGCTCGGGGTCAAGCGCCGAGGTCGGCTCATCGAAGAAGAGCATGCGCGGCTTCATTGCCAGTGCCCGCGCGATCGCGACACGCTGCTGCTGACCGCCCGAAAGCTGATAGGGGTAATAATCGCCCTTATCGGCAAGCCCCATTTTCTGAAGGAGCTGCTTTGCTTCCTGCTCGACCTCTGCCTTGTCGCGCTTCAGCACATGGATCGGCGCATCCGTAAGATTCTTCATCACGGAATAATGCGGGAAGAGATTGAAATTCTGGAACACAAGCCCGAAGGTGTGCTTGATCTCTCTGAGCTCATCCTTCGCCACATAGCAGGGCTTGCCGTCCTGCTCGGTGACTGCCTGCTTGCCGCAGTAAGTCATCGTGCCGCCGTCGATGGTTTCCAGCATCGAAATGCAGCGCAGAAATGTAGATTTTCCGGATCCGGAGGGTCCGAGGATCGAGACGACCTCGCCCTCCCCGACAGACATGCTGATATCCTTCAGCACCTCGAGCTCGCCGAAGCTCTTTTTGACATTTTTCACTTCAAGCAGATTCACGGTTGACCCCTCCTTATCTGAAGTAATTCATTTTCTTCTCGATGCGCTCCATCACGAACGCCACGACGAAGTTGAAGACATAGTAGAACAGACCCGCAACAAAAAGCGGCAGGATTGTCGTCTCAGCAGCTGCGACCTGCTTTGCCAGCGTGAACATTTCTGTATAGGAAATTGCAAATGCGAGCGACGTATCCTTGACCAGCGTGATGACCTCATTCGTCACAGGCGGGATGATGTTTTTCACCATCTGCGGGAAAACGATCCGGCAGAAGGTCTGCGCCTTAGTGTAGCCGAGGATTTCGCATGCCTCATGCTGCCCGACCGGCACTGCCTGAATGCCTGCGCGGTAGATCTCCGCAAAATATGCGGCATAATTGAGCGAGAATCCGATGATCACGGCATAAAAGCGGTATCCCGGAGGTGTTGACAGGCCGAAGATAAAGTGCGGCCCGAAGAAAACGACCAGTAATTGCAGCATCAGCGGCGTACCGCGGACAATGGAGATGTAGAGCTTCACGAGCCAGCTCAGCGGCTTGAACTTCGACATTCTGCCGAACGCGACCAGCAGACCCAGCGGCAGCGCGAAGAGCAGCGTCAGGAAGAAGATCGCGAGCGATGCGCCGACGCCCTTAAGGAGCTGCTTGCAGATGCTCAGGAGCTTTTCGCCGAAGGGCGTTTTCTCGCGCACAACCGCATCCTTCGTGGAAGAATCGTGCGAAAGGCAGACACTCTCAGAGAGCCCCCATTCCTCTGCAATCTTCCCGAAGGTGCCGTCATCAAGCATGGAGAGCAGCGTGCCCTGCACCTGATCGCGCAGCTCTGTATTGCCTTTCAGGAAGCCGATGCCGTATGCCTCAGAGGAAACGCGCTCCGAAAGCATCACAAAGTCTCCGCCGCGGGCTTCCATTTCATATTTTGCAACGCCGATATCCATGCAGATCGCATCGACAGCGCCGCTCTGGAGATTCAAGAATGCGGTGTTGTAATCGCCGACCTGCTGGAGGTCCTTGAAGGAATCCGCAAGCACGACATTCTTTTGTTCGGCATCCTCGCCTGTAAATGCAGCCAGCGCGGAGCTGTCCGCCTGCACAACGACAATCCTGTCCGCCAGATCAGAGAGCGCTGAAATGCCGGAATCCGCCATAACCACAACGACCTGAGAGTTATCCACATACGGCACAGACCAGGTGTAATCATCCTCTCTGCCGTTGATCGTAAAGCCGTTCCAGATGCAGTCGATCGCGCCGGTGCTGAGCTCCATATCCTTGGAATTCCAGTCGATGGGCTGCTTTTTCAGCTCCCAGCCGCGCCGCTTGCAAACCTCCTCCGCAAGGGAAAGGTCAAAGCCGACATATTCGCCCGCTTCATTCTTATAGCCGTAGGGCGGGAATTCCGCATCAAAACCGACCGTAAATGTCTTTCGGTCATCGGAACCGTTCTCCGCAGCAGGCGCTTTCAGACAGACACTGTCCTCAAGCTCCCAGTCCTTTGCAATCTTCCCGAAGGTGCCGTCGGAGAGCATCTCATAGAGCGTCTCCTGCACCTGATCGCGCAGCTCTGTGTTGCCTTTCAGGAAACCGATGCCGTATTCCTCGGAGGAAACATGCTCCGAAAGCATATGAAATGTATCCCCGCGCGAAGCAATCTCATAGTTTGCAACACCGATGTCCATGCAGATCGCATCGACAGCACCGCTCTGGAGATTCAGAAACGCGCTGTTGTAATCGCCGACCTGCTGAAGATCCTTGAAGGACGCCGCAAGGTCAATGTTCTCCTGCTCTGCATCCTCGCCGGTGAACGCCGCCAGCGCAGAACTGTCCGCCTGCACCGCAACAATTTTGCCGGAGAGGTCGCTGAGCGCTGAGATTCCGGAATCCGCCCGCACGACCACCACCTGAGAGTTATCGACATACGGCACAGACCATGTGTAATCATTCTCTCTGCCGTTGATCGTAAAGCCGTTCCAGATGCAGTCGATCGCGCCGGTGCTGAGCTCCATGTCCTTGGAATCCCAGTCGATGGGCTGCTTTTTCAGCTCCCAGCCGCGCCGCTTGCAGACCTCCTCCGCAAGAGAAAGGTCGAAGCCGACATACTCGCCGTCCTCCGTCTTATAGCCGTAGGGCGGAAATTCTGCGTCGAAACCCACAGTGAATGTCTGTGTCTCCGCAGAGACCGGCAATGCACCCGGCAGAAGCATCAGCGCAGCCGCCGCAGCAAGCATTCCTGCTGCAAGTCGTTCTTTTGTCATGTTTTGCACCTCACATTTTTGCCAAAATCGCAGAAAATTTGCGTATATTACCATTCTATCACATTATTCCGCTAAAGTCAAGGCAAAGAATAGGCAGCATGAATTTTTCTGAGATTCATTTTTTACACTTTATATGCACTTTTGATATTGTAAACTATCCTGATCTGTGGTAATATATAATCATTCCACAGGATGGCAACATCCTGTTTGCATCCGGTTTTTGCGATGCCTCTTTCCGGATGCAATCCCCCCCACTTCTGCGGTTCCGATTCCGGATGCCGCATTTTTTTTGCCCTGAAACAGATACAAGAAGACCCGGCAGCGCGATACTGCCGGGTCTTTCGCTATGCTGCGGATTAGCTCTCAGCGCCGATACCCGCAGTCTTATAGATAAACTTCACTTCGCCGTCCATGCCGTCCGAGAGCCCCGAGAAGCTCTTATAATGCTTTGCGGCATTCACGGTTGCACGGAATCTCTCAACGAGCCCGCTGAGATCGCCGTTCACGGCATCGCTGAGCTTTTTGATGCCCTGCTCATTGAACTGATTGAGCCCGTCGGAAAGCTGCATCGCGCCGTCCTTCAGCTGCTCCACGCCGCTCACAAGCGCCGGGGTACCGTTCTCCATTTTCAGAATGCCGTCATAAAGCGACTGCATGCCGGTGTTCAGATCGTTTGCGCCCTTTTGCAGTTCACCTGCGCCGCCGCCGAGCTTATCCGCACCGGATTTCAGTGCGCCCGCGCCGCCGTCCAGCTTTTCAGCGCCGTCTTTCAGTGCTGCCGCACCGCTGTCGAGCTTTGCAGCACCGTCCGCAAGGGCACCCGCGCCGCCGCTGACCTGCGCAGCACCGTCCGTGAGCGCACCGGCACCTGCACAGAGCTCCTGTGCACCGGCGGCTGCATCGGATACACCGGCTGTATACTGCTGCAAGCCAAGATAAAATGCGTTGTAGCTGTCAAGCTGCGTTTTCAGCGAAATGAGCGCCTGTGCGCCCGCAGATGCTTTTCTGAGCTCCGTCTGCACGGTCTCGCCCGCCATGTTATCCGCGATCGCCTTCTGTACCTGTGCTTCGGTGTTCTGCGAAATCGCTGCCTGTACTTCTGCGGTCTGCATCTGTGCATCGGTATTCTGTGCGGTCAGTGCGGCGATTTTTGCCTGCACCTCGTCGCCCGCCATCTGATCTGCGACCGCCTGTGCGACTGCACCCTCTACGGCGGCTTCAATCGCTGCCTGCTGCTCTGCCGGGACCATGCCCGCTGCAACAGCCTGCGCATACTGCTCTGCTGTCATGCCGGCCGCCTGCGCGATCACTGCTGCACGGATCGTCTCGCGGTTTGCTTCGACCTGCTCTGTGACAGCTTCCTTTACCTGCTCCGTGACCGCTGCCGAGACCTTTTCAGCGACCTGTGCGCGGACAGCCTCGGTAACCTTCTCCGTGATCATCGGGCGGTTTGCCTCAACAGCAGCGGTGACCTTTGCAAGCGCAGTCTGATAAACCGCATCTGCATCCAGATCAGCGATCAGCGTATTCAGCGCATCTGCATAGTTTTCAGGCGTGAGCACAGGGCAGTCAAGCCCCGAAGCCAGAATCTGCGTCTCCGCAGTCGCAAGCAATGTATCGAAGACCTGCTTCGCGCCGCCGTTCAGCGCATCGTTGTTTGCTGTCAGCGTGCCGAGACCCTCTGTGAGCTTCGTCATGCCCGCCTGCATCTGCGCCGCGCCGTCATAGAGCGATGCGGTGCCGTCTTTCAGCGCGCCTGCACCGTTCGCAAGATCCGAGGTGCCGTTTTTCAGCGTGCCTGCACCGTTTGCAAGATCGGCTGTACCAGTTTTCAGCGTGCCTGCGCCGTCTGCGAGCTGCTCGGCGCCGTTCCGGAGCGTCCCCGCACCGTCTGCGAGCTTCGCGCTGCCGTCCCTGAGCTGCTTTGCGCCGTCTGCAAGCTGATGAATGCCGCTCACCAGTGCATCGGACTTTTCAAGCAGCGTGGAGAGGCCGCCGTAAAGCTGCGAGCTGCCGTCAATCAGCTGCGACATCGCATCGCTGAGCTGATCTGCCGCACCCGTCAGATCATCGAGACCGCTGAGCTTTTCGGTGTCCACATCATTGAAGATGCCGTTTGCCGCGATCGTGACGGTCATGCTGAGGCTGAAATCCTCCGCATCCGCAGTGATCTCCACATGATCCGGAATTTCGAGCTTTTCTGCATCGAGCGCGAGATTCTCCTGAAGCCCCGGCAGCGCGAGACCCGCAACGATTGTGCGGTTTCCGTCATTCAGAATCTTGCCGCTGCTGACCGTGACATTGCTGAAATGATCGTTGTCGAGCATCACGCCGGTAAGCATCGCAAACGGGACATAGATCTTTTCCTGCTTTCCGTTGATTTCCACCGTCTCATATTTGTTGTTCGTATAATCAAAACGGATCGTGACCCTGCCGCTCTTTCCGGCAAGCTCCTCCGCGGAAATGTCCTTTCCGTCGAGCTGATAGCTCACGCGCAGATCAACCGGGAGTTCATCGGAGCTCATGCCCTCGTAATAGATGTCTTTCCCTTCGGCATCCCAGACCAGCGCACCGTCACCGTCCACAGTATATCCCGCATCATCCCGCACATTCTGCACATCGGAGAGGTCGGTGCTGTCAGTAACGGAGCCTGCCGCAAGCGTATTTTTCAGCCAGTCGCTGACGATGATCTTCTGCACGGCGCCGTCTGCCTCCGCGATCACATAGACCGTCTCGTCCTTGACAGGCTCCTTTGTCTCCGTCTCCGCTGCCGGTTTCGTTTCTGCTGTCTCTGCGGCATCGGCAGCCTTTTCTGCGCGCTTTGCGGCAAGTGCGCTTGCACCCACGCCCGCGCTGCCGATGCAGAGCACCGCGCAGACCGCCGCTGCCGCATATTTCAAAGTTCTTGTTTTCATGCGAAATAACCCTCCTTCGGCGCATTTGCGTGCTTGACACCATGCGGCATGCCGAGCGTTGTACGGCAGATCAGCTTGTCGCAGAGCAGAAGCATTGCAGGCAGAATCAGAATCACACAGCACATGCTGATCACTGCGCCTCTTGCAAGCAGCATGCAGATGGATTTGATCATATCAATATCGGAATACATCGCAACACCGAATGTCGAAGCGAAAAGCCCGAATCCGCTGACAACGATCGAAGGAATTGAAGTCGCGAGGGCGGTGCGCACGGCATGGTGCTTGCCTTTGCCGCCGATGCGCTCCGTCTTGTAGCGCGTTGTCATCAGGATCGCGTAGTCAACGGTAGCACCGAGCTGAATGGTGCTGATGCAGATCGGCGTGATGAACGCGAGGCTTTCGCCGAGATAATGCGGGATGCCGAGGTTAATGAAAATCGCCAGTTCAATCACCGCGATCAGAATGAACGGGAGCGAAATGCTCTGCTCAACGACAGCGATGATCAGGAAAATGAGCACAATCGAGATCATGTTGACGACCTGGAAATCGTGATCGGTTGTTTCGATCAGATCTTTCATGCAAGGCGCCTCGCCGATGAGCATTGCGGTGTTGTCATAATCCTTGATGATCTCATTCAGCGTGTTGACCTGCGCATTGGCTTCATCGCTTGCAATTTCGTATTCCGAGGAGACGAGCATCAGCTCCCATTTATCGGAGCGCAGCAGTGAGGTGACTTTCTCAGGAAGCATCTCCTCCGGAATGCGCGAGCCGACAACGGATTCGAGCCCGATGACATATTTGATGCCGTCCACCTGCTCCATCTCCGCCATCATCTGCCGCTTGGTCTGATCGGACAGACCGGCATTGACCATCAGCATGTGCGTCGATGCCACATCAAAGGTCTCTGAGAGCTTCTTGTTTGCCACTGCATAGTCAAGATCCTGCGGCAGGCTCTCTGCAAGATTATAATAGACCTCGTTCTGCGCCTTCTTGTAGCCGCTGTATGCAGGCGGCACCAGAGCGATAAAGAGCACCAGAAACACCGGGAATACCTTTGTTGCTTTCTTCGCGAAGCCGTCCATATTCGGGAGCAGTGCGCGGTGCTTTGTCTTTTGCAGCGGTTTATCGAGCACAAGGATCAGCGCCGGGAGCACGGTCACACAGCCAAGCACGCCGAGCACAACACCCTTTGCCATTGTAATGCCGAGATCCTTGCCGAGCGTGAAGCTCATGAAGCACAGTGCGATGAATCCGGCGACCGTTGTGACAGAGCTGCCGACCACGGAAGTGAGCGTCTGACTGATCGCCGCCGCCATCGCATCCTTATGATCTTCATGCTCACGGAGCTGTTCGTTGTAGCTGTGCCAGAGGAAGATGGAGTAATCCATCGTGACCGCAAGCTGCAGGATCGCCGCAAGGCATTTTGTGATGAACGAGATCTCGCCGAAGAAATAATTGGAGCCGAGATTCAGCAGGATCATCGCGCCGATGCTCAGCAGGAACACAAGCGGCACAAGCCAGCCGTCGAGAAAGATCTCCATTGCAAGGCAGGCAAGCACGACCGCCAGCGCGACATAGATCGGTTCCTCGCGTTCGCAGAGGTCTTTGAGGTCGATGACCATTGCCGTCATGCCGGATACAAAGCACTGCTTTCCTGCGGTCTGCCGGATCTGCCGCACAGCTTCCAGCGTGCCGTCCTCCGACATGCCGCTGTCGAAGAACACCGCCATCATGGTTGCATTGTCCTTGTTAAAGGCGTCGTAGAGCTTCTCCGGGAGCATCTCCATCGGAATTGAGAGATCCGCAACGGAATCGTACCAGAGCACGGAGTCTACATGCTCAATGCCCTCAATCTTCGTGCGCAGTGCCGAAACATCCTTTTCCGGCATATCCTCCAGCACGAGGAATGTGAACGCGCCCTTGCCGAAATCCTCTTTCAGCACCTCCTGCCCGATCATCGTATCCATATCCGACGGGAGGTAGGTCAGCATATCATAATTGATGCGCGTCGATACCATGCCGAATACGGAGGGAATCATCAGCAGAAGCGTGACGATCAGGATCGGGATCCGGTATTTCACTACCGCTTTTCCGAACTGCATATCTGTCATTCTCCTTCCGTAAATGTAGCTTCGATCAGGTCGGGCTTCTGGTTCTTCGTGATCTTCACGGTCATAATCACCGTGATCAGATTCAGCACACCCTCAGCCAGCAGCACCAGCCCGAAGCAGCGCGTCAGAAGCCGGACGCTTTCCGCCGGGCAGAACACCAGCAGAAGCCCGAGCGCCAGCGTAAGGGCTGCCGTTCCTGCGATGAGCCAGCTGTTTCGGATGCCGAAACGGCGTGAATCCGCGGCAATCCGCAGCTTCATCAGCCCGTCCGCGATCACGCAGATGCCTGCCGCGATACTGAGCACATGCAGCAGATTCTGCGACTTTGTCAGCGTTACAATGCCAAGCACGATCAGCACGATGCCGTAGATCAGATCAAACTGAAACGCCAGACGGTAGAGATCCTTCGAGAAGTATCCGATCAGACGGAAAACGCCGCTGAGCGTCAGCACGATGCCGACAAAATCACCGACGAGAGCCGTGCTGACATCCGGCTTCACGAGCAGTCCGATGCCCGCCGCAATCAGTGCGGCAGCAAGCGCGATGTTGCCGATCTTCGCTGTCCGCATCGGTACCACAGAACGCACATATGTCATATCGCTCACCCTTTCTGTTTGCTTATGCTACTATGATACACCGGCTGCGGACATTTTGCAACGGGCACTCTCTGCCGGTATGTCCGAATTTTGCGCACGGAAATGAAATTGTATTAAATTTAGGCATACATGCAGATCTGCACAAAAAAGGCAGGGTACAAAGCCGTACCCTGCCCGATGGATCCTATGCTGTTTACTGCGCCGCATCCTGCGTACAGCGCGCGATCATTTCCTCGACCATGCCCGCCTGAAGCTCACAGATCCGCTGCATTTCCGCCTCGGCTTCCTTCGGCATCCCGCGCCCGACCCATCCGTTGACGAGCCCGAAGCAGACGCATTTGTAGAAGTTCACGACCGTTTTGCGGTCAGAATCACTGATGCTGCGCCCCTCCGTGAGCTTTTCAAGATACACCGAAACAATACGCTCGCAGACCTGCCAGAGATACTGCTCATAGACCGCACGGTTCGCAGAATTATAGATGTGCATGACCGCACGCTTATTCGCCCGTGCAAATTCCATTGCCGCATTCAGCATAGATTCCACGGAGTCGATCGACGGGTATTCGTCGATCACGCGGTTTGCCTCCCCCATCACGATCTCCTCGATCAGCGACGGAATATCTGAAAAATGATAGTAGAACGAATTGCGGTTGATGCCGCAGTCCTCGACGATATCCTTGACAGTGATCTGCTTGAGCGGACGCTCATTCAGCAGCTTGAGAAACGACGATTTGATCGCTGCCTTGGTAAAATTCGGCATATCAGCAGCTCCTTTCTCTCTGTATTATAGCATAATTCCGCCGAAAATGCAAGCTCAGACAGCGCCCGCAAGCACCTTTCTGTAAACCGCCAGCGTCTTCTGATAATTGATCTCCGCGGAAAAACGGCGCTCTGCCGCCCGGTGCGCATTGCGGCTGAGGCGGCCGAGCAGCGCAGGATCGCGGTAAAGCTGCGTGATCCTGTCCGCAAGACTCCTCGGTTCATCCCTGTGATAGATCAGCCCGGTTTTCCCGTTGCAGACAAGCTCCGGGGAGGCACCTGTGTCGGCTGCGATTGGGTCCGGAATGATACAAAACAGGCTTGAAATAGGGAAACATTTGTGGTATAATAAGGTATCATTTATTTTTCGCTGACTGCGAAAGCCCCTGTACCGCTGCCGCAGGAAGGAGCTTGTGCATGCACTTGCGGACAGTTTGCGGAAAAAAGGGCTCTTGAAATCAGTTTTCAAATTCCCGTTTTCCGATGACAGGATCTGCAAGGCAAAAACAATCAACCGGAGTATGTATCGGAGGAATCAATTTGCAGCATTCATTTTTTTCGGATTTCAAGCGGAACATCAAGCGATTTCTGGATACGGCGATCGGAAAAGACGAACTGTTATTATCCGATATCAAGGGCAGTCCGACATATATTTCATTTGATATATTTGACACCCTGCTTCTCCGCAATGTCAGCGAACCAGCTGATGTGTTCCGCATTATGGGAGAACGGCTGGAACAGCCGAAGTTTTATGAGCAGCGGACGAGCGCCGAACAGAATGCCCGTATACACGCACCTGGACATGAGGTAACCATTGACGAGATTTACCGTCAGTTTGAAAACCTTACACCGACAGAAAGAGAACAGTATATTGCCCTTGAACTGGACACAGAAAAACAGCTCTGCCATGCAGATGAGAAAATGCTGCGGTTTTATCATCAGTGCCGTGAACATTATCCTATTGTTCTGATCAGTGACATGTATATGCCGGAGACTTTGATGCGGAAGCTGCTGCTCCACTGCGGGATCACAGGCTTCCGGAAGCTGTATATTTCCTGCGATTTCCGAAGCTCCAAGCGAAGCGGCGCACTATACGATTATGTGCTGTCCAATCTTGGCATTTCAGCCGGAAGCTTGCTGCATATCGGCAATGATTTTGTTTCGGATGATCTGGTTGCACGCAAAAAAGGCGTGAGGGTGCTGAAAGTGAAAACGCGCCGCAGCAGCTGAGAATCGGTTTTGGGGTTACAGACAAAGAAGTCCAGCCCGTTACCGGACTTCTTTGACAATAATATGCTCCTGTCAGGCATCCGATCTGAAAAGCATATGAGCGTTTTTGTACATCATGAACAAAAAATGCGGTTCCATTGACAAAATGGCATAATCGTGCTACAATAAATATACTTATTGATAGAAGAATATTGATATGCGGATTTGAAACGGAGGAAGTGTCTATGAAGATTCTGACAGTCATCGGGGCAAGACCTCAATTTATTAAGGCAGCGGCTGTTTCAAGAATTCTGCGGAAGCATCACACGGAAATACTTGTTCATACAGGTCAGCACTATGATTATGCGATGTCGGATCTGTTTTTTGACGAACTGCACATCCCGAAGCCGGATTATAATCTCGGTATTTCCGGCGGAGGGCACGGCTCCATGACCGGCCGGATGATGATTGCGCTCGAAGAAGTCATGCAGCAGGTACAGCCTGACAGACTACTTGTGTACGGCGACACCAATTCTACCCTTGCGGCTGCACTGACAGGGGTTAAACTGCACATCCCGGTATGCCACGCAGAAGCAGGTATCCGGATTGGTACACTGAAGAATCCGGAGGAGGTTAACCGTATCTGCACAGACCATGTTTCAGCGCTGCTGATGGCAAG
>JAEEXH010000093.1 GCA_016291435.1 Oscillospiraceae bacterium | reverse complement strand
CAGCCCGCGTTCGCGGACCAGATAGCTGCTTGCCCAGAGCCCTGCCGTGCTTTCAAAGGCACAGTAGCCGAAAAATGTGATGAGTACCTGCAAAACCCCGCGCATTCGCAGCAGTCTGCCAAAGGATACAGGGGTTTCGGCAATTTGTCCGCCCGCTGAGGCTGTTCGCTTCCAGAGGGGCAGCGAGCAGAACAGCATCAGTGTCAGCGCGGTCTGGATGGCGGCGACTGTCCGGAAGCCGCCCTGCCAGTCGGCGTTTCTGCGCAGATGAAAGCTCATGATATAAGGGCTTGCCGCTGCGCCGATGCCCCAGAAGCAGTGCAGCCAGTTCATATGCCGCGCAGCATAATGCACCGCAACATAATGATTCAGCGCCGCATCGACAGCCCCCGCACCGAGGCCGTAGGGCACAGCAGAAAGGCAGAGCATCGGGTAGCTTTCTGCTGCCGAAAAGCCATACAGCGCAAGTGCCGTCAGAAGCACACTGCACGAGACGACCGGACCTGTGCCGAAGCGCCGGAGCAGACGGTCGGCGCAAAGGCTCGAAAGCACTGTCCCGCAGGAAATGATCATCGAGAGATAGCCCGCATGCGAGAGCGGGACATGCAGCATCGGCTGCATCGAAGGCCAGGCTGCGCCGAGCAGCGAATCCGGGAGCCCGATGCTGATATACGAAAGGTAAATGACAAAAAGAAGCAGTGCGACCACGCGATCCTCTCCTCACGCGCGAGCCGTCACTGCTTTTTCTGTTCGTTATGCTTCGCGCGATTCTCCAAGATAGAACAGCGCGACTGTACCGGGACCGGCATGTGCGCCGATCACGGGCCCGATCTCACCGATGACAACATGCTTTGCGCCGTGCTCCTGCATCAGGGTATCCCGCAGCAAGGAGGCGTCGGCATGTGCGTCGGCATGCGCGATGAAGACAACCGATGCCTTGTCAGTACATTCCTCCGCAAAGCGCTTTGCAAGCTCAAGGATGGCATTTTTCCTGCCGCGCACCTTTCCGACAGGAACCAGCTTGCCCTCATCGCTGACATGCAGCACGGGCTTGATGCCGAGCAGCGAGCCGGCGATCGCAGAGACAGCGCTCAGTCTGCCGCCGCGCTTCAGGAACATGAGATCATCGACGGTGAACCAGTGGATCAGCCGCAGTCTGTTCTCTTCAACATATGCGGCGAGCTCGTCCAGTGACAATCCCTTCGCCTTCTGCTCCGCGGCATGATAGACCAGCAGTCCCTCGCCGAGACTCGCGCAGAGCGTGTCGATGACGATGATCCTGCGGTCAGGATACTCCGCCTGCATCTCCTCTGCGGCAATGCGAGCCGTTGCACACATGCAGCTCAGCGGAGAGGAGAACGCGAGATAGAGGATATCCTTTCCCGCCCGAAGGATCTCGCCGAAGGTCTCCCGGAAGCGTGCGAGATTTGCGGCAGAGGTACAGGCTGTCCGGCCGCTGCGCACGGCATCGTAGAATTCCTTTCCCGTCAGCGTGCAAGGCATTGCGGGGGCATCCTTCATAAAGACATTGAGCGGAACCGAGACAAGCCCCATCCGTTCGATCTGGGTCTCCGAGAGATCCGCCGCGCTGTCCGTGACAAGCACATAGCTTTCATGTTCTTTCATATACATCACGCCTTTCTAATAAATCTGACTGCGTTTTCCGCACTTTCATTGTTTATATTATAACACAATGACGCGAAAATGTCACGATACATCGGAATTCTCCGCTGAACGATTGCGAGAACAGGCAGTAGAGTTCCGCGCAGGAAAGCTCTACCGATAGTAGAGAAAATATTTTCAAGCTATTGCATTCTTTTTCGATTTGTGGTATAATGTAGCAGAACGACCGAATTCAGAGGAAGGGAGGCGTCCGCATGGAGGCGTGGAAGCAGACTGTCGCAGAAAATCTTGCGTCGCTCCGCCGTGAGCATCACATGACACAGCTCCAGCTTGCAGAAGAACTGCACTATTCCGACAAAGCTGTCTCAAAATGGGAGCGCGGAGAATCACTGCCCGATCTTGCCGTCATGAAGCAGCTTGCAGACCTCTACGGCATCACGCTCGACGACTTTCTGCTGACAAAGGAAGAACGAGAAGCGAAGGTCAGTGCAGCCGCACCGCCCCCTGCGCCTGAGCCCGCAGATGATTCCGTCCCGCGGCGAAAGAATCACAACCGTCTGATTATCGCGGGAATGGCGATGATGCTCGTCTGGCTGATCGCAACGCTGATCTTCGTTGTGCTGGATATGATCATCCCCGAGCTTGACTACGGCAAATTCCTGTTTCTCTATGCCGCTCCGATCACGGCGATCGTGCTGCTGGTGTTCAACTCGATCTGGTTCAACCCGCGCTGGAATTATGCGATCATCTCCGCACTGGTATGGTCCATACTCGGCGCAATCTTTCTGACATTCTATTCACACCGGCTCTGGAAGCTCTTTCTGATCGGCATTCCCGCACAGCTGATTATTCTCCTCTGGTCGCGGCTGAAGCCCGCAGAAAAGCCCCGCGCACCGCAGGCAGGCACCGGCGAAGACTGACCCCGGACGCATCTTCGGCAACCGAAGATGCGTTTTGTGTGCTGTGTTTTGGACTTTGCCTTGTGAACATATGCAAATATTGACAAATACCGCTCATTTGTGCTATAATATAAGGTGACGAATCAGCAGGGCAACCCCTGATTCAGACCACACCGATAAACGGAGGTAAGCCATATGGAATCCATCAGTGAGATCGCTGCACGCATCCGCGAACTGCGTGAGGTATGCGACTATTCACAGGAAAAACTCGCCGAAGAGCTCAATCTGACCGCTGAGCAGTATGCGGAATATGAGACAAACGGCGATTTTCCCATCAGTGTCATCTATGAAATTGCAAACAAATTCGGCGTAGACTTCAATGAGCTTGTCACAGGTGAGCCCAGCCGTATCGACACCTTCCAGGTCGTGCGCCGCGGCAAGGGCAAGAGCATCAGCCGCTTCCCGGGCTACCGCTTCAAGGATCTCGCCTTCCGCTATGCGGACAAGATCATGCAGCCGCTGCTTGTCACGCTGGAGCCTTCCGATGAGCCCGCAAAGCTCGTTTCGCATGCCGGGCAGGAATTCAACCTCGTGCTGAAGGGCAGCATCGCAGTCGTATTTGAAGATCAGGAGATCATCCTCAATGAGGGCGACTCCATCTACTTCAACCCCACCTATCTCCACGGGCAGCGCTGCGTCGGCGACTCAAAAGCCCGTTTTCTCACCATGATCGCGGAATAAGCCGCGGCAACCCATAGAAAAAAGGAGTTCTGAAATACCATGCTGTTAGACCGCTATCTCCCCCGCATCGAATTTGATTCCTATGAGGACTTCGTGCAGAATTACCGCGTGAATGTGCCGGATGATTTTAACTTCGGCTGGGATATCGTGGACGAATGGGCAAAGCAGGAGCCGGAGAAAAAGGCGCTGCTCTGGCTCAGTCACGACAAGCAGGAGCGCACATTCACCTTCACGGAGATCTCGAAGCTCTCCAACCAGACATGTCATTATTTCCGCAGCCTCGGGCTCAAGAAGGGCGATGTCGTCCTGCTGATTCTCAGACGCCGCTGGGAATACTGGGTCATCGCAACCGCGCTCCATAAGCTCGGCGTGATTCTCATTCCCGGCAACCTGCTTTTCACCACGCATGACATCGCTTACCGCGGCAATATGGCGGAGATCTCTGCAATCATTGCCTGCGACGATGAATATATCCGCACGCAGATTGACGGCGCCGCCCCGCAGATCAAGACCCTGCGCAAGCTGATTGCAGTCGCTGAACCGCGCGAGGGCTGGGATTTCTTTGAGGATGAAATTGCAAAATATCCCGATACCTTCGAGCGCCCGACCGGCGATCAAGCAACCAAAGCGACCGATACCATGCTGATCTACTTCACCTCCGGCTCCACCGGCATGCCGAAGATGGTCTGCCACAATTTCGCGCACCCGCTCGGTCACATCGTCACGGCGAAATACTGGCATCAGGTGCAGGAAAACAAGCTGCACATGTCGATCTCCGATTCCGGCTGGGCAAAGTTCGGCTGGGGCAAGCTCTACGGTCAGTGGATCTGCGGCGCAATCCAGTTTGTCTATGATTTCACCGGCAGATTCGACGCAAAGGACATGCTCTCCGTCATCAGCAAATATAAGCTGACCACCTTCTGTGCGCCCCCGACCATGTATCGCTTCATGCTCCAGGAGGATATGACGCAGTATGATCTCTCCTCCATCCAGAATTTCTGCAATGCAGGCGAGCCGCTGAACCCGGAGGTCTTCAACCGCATCTACGAGCTGACCGGCAAGAAGATGCGCGAGGGCTTCGGTCAGACCGAGGGCACTGTGCTGATCGCGAATTTCCCGTGGATTGACCCGAAGCCGGGCTCCACAGGCAAGCCCTCCCCGCTCTATAACATCCATCTGCTGAGACCCGACGGCACAGAGTGTGAGGACGGTGAAGAAGGCAGCATCATGGCATGCGGCATTGATAAGCAGCACCCGACCGGTCTGTTCTGCGGCTATTACAAAAATCCGGAGCTGACGGAGGCTGTGCTCGGCGGCGAGAACTATGACACCGGCGATGTTGCATGGCGCGATTCCAAGGGCTACTTCTGGTTCGTCGGCAGAAATGACGATGTCATCAAGTGCTCGGGTTACCGCATCGGACCGTTCGAGGTCGAGAGTGCGCTGCTGACACATCCGGCGGTTGTGGAGTCTGCGATCACAGGCGCTCCGGATCCCATCCGCGGTCAGGTTGTCAAGGCAACGGTCGTGCTCGCAAAGGGCTACACGCCGTCTCCTGAGCTGACGAAGGAACTCCAGAATCATGTCAAGCGCGAGACTGCACCGTACAAGTATCCGCGTGTGATTGAGTATGTCAATGAGCTCCCGAAGACACTCGGCGGCAAGATCAAGCGTGCGCAGATCCGCCACACGGATGAAGAAAACGCAGCAAAATAACATACAAAATCAAAGCAGTCCCTCTGCAAGCATCGCAGAGGGACTGCTTTTTATGCAAATTCCCGTTTGCAGAGCGCGAGCGCCGAAGCAATCACCGCATCCATGTCATAATACCTGTATTCGCCGAGCCGCCCGCCGAAGATCACATGCCGCTCCGCGTCGGCAAGCGCCCGATACTGCACATACAGTGCACTGTTCCGCGCATTATTGATCGGATAATAGGGCGCTTCGCCGGGCTGCCACTCGATGGGATATTCCCGCGTGATGACCGTCTTCGGGAGATCCTGCCCCGCAGCATCCCTGCCGAAGGTGAACCACTTGTGCTCGATGATCCGCGTCCACGGGGTCTCGCGGTCAGTGTAATTCATCACCGCATTTCCCTGATAGTTCGGGATGTCAAGCAGTTCCGTCTCAAACCGAAGCCCGCGGTATTCCAGCGCGCCGAGCCGATAACCGAAATACGCATCGACTGCGCCGGTGTAGATTACCTTCTCCGCCAGTTGATCCAGCTCAGCGCGGTGTGCAAGATAATCTGTTTGCAGCCGCACCGCAATCCCCTCCAGCATCCGCTCACACATCGCCGTATAGCCCCCCGCAGGGATTCCCTGATACCGCGCATCGAAATAATTGCTGTCAAAGGTCAGGCGCACAGGCAGCCGCCGGATAATAAACGAGGGCAGTTCACGGCAGTCCCGCCCCCACTGCTTTTCCGTGTAGCCGCGGATCAGCTTCTCATATATATCGCGCCCGACCAGTGAAATCGCCTGCTCCTCAAGATTCTGCGGCGCTCCTGTGATCTCCCGGCGCTGTTCCGCGATCTTCGCAGCAGCTTCCTCCGGCGTGACAACGCCCCACATCTTATGAAATGTGTGCATATTGAACGGAAGCGAAAAGAGCTCGCCGCGGTAGTTTGCGACGGGAGAATTCGTGTAGCGGTTGAATTCTGCGAACTGTGACACATAGTGCCAGACCTCCGCGTCATTCGTGTGGAAGATATGTGCGCCGTATTTGTGGACATGAATGCCCTCAGTCAGCGCGGTATAGGCATTTCCTGCGATATGCGGGCGCTTTTCAACGACCAGCACGCGCTTGCCCGCACGCTTTGCTTCATGCGCAAACACGCAGCCGAAGAGTCCCGCGCCGACGATCAGATAATCATATTGTTTCATCCGCAGCCTCCGTTGTATGGATCGGAAAGTATCGTTCTGCCGCAGCTGCAATCTGTGGTCTTGAACGGCAGCCCGCAAGCGCTGTCAGGCTGAAACCGTGCAGGACATGCAAAGCCCGCTCATCGTGATCACGCGATTTTCCGCAGCACAGCCCCCTTTTCTGTATCTGATATATAGTATATCACAAAATCTGCATTTTTTCAACTGAAATCTGTGCGAATCATTGACTTTCCCGATAAAATGTTGTATAATAAATAGAGTTGTTCTGACACGGCATAACAGCCGCGGTCGGCAATTATTTTTCGGAAGTTTGCACAAAGCCAATGCGTATAATCACGTCACAAATGTTATTTTTAATGATATTTTTCGATTCATGTGAGCTTCCTCTGTTGATATACGAATTTACTCACAGCGAATAGCTGTATTTCTGCACATTCAGAAAGAGGTGTTTACATGACCAACGAAGAACTGGAGCGTTCGGAATCCGAGCCGGAAACGGCAGAAACGGTCAAGGACGAAACAGCATCGGAAACGGAAACCGCCGCCCCCGAAACGGAAAAGCCCGCAGAGGAGGCTGCTGCTCCGGCAGAGGAGAAAACCGCGCAGGAAACGGAATCTCCCGCGCCGGACGCACCGAAGCCCCCGAAGCCAAGGCGCCCGATGTTCCAGACGGCAGTTTCCCGCAGAAAGCTCCTAAAGCTCCTTGCGGCAGAAGCGATCGGCATTTTGATCGTCTGTCTGCTTGCGGCAAAATTTACGCTGCATGACAAGCTGCCGGTCCCTGTGGATGCGCTCATGATTACTGCGGCGCTCCCGATCCTCAGCGTGCTGGCTTTTGAAGCCGGACGCAGCGAAAAAACCGTGCGGCTCCTGCGCAGTGCGGGCATCATCGCCTGGGCGCTGCTGCTCGCAGAGGTATTTGTCTTCAACGGCAAGAGCTTCACAACCGCCAAGACGGATTTTGTCTTCGCAGAGCATCAGATCACGACGGAAAATATGACCAACCTCGGCGGCAACGCCTACGAGGTCAACGGCACCGGCAAAATGGTGCTCACGGAGGTTCCGGACGGACTCCACGGTCTTGTGGTCTATCTGAAACAGGCGGAAACACCGAATGCCCGCAGATTCCGTATCGACCTCTACATGACGGATGAAAACTTCAGCACCAAGCCGCAGAAGGTGCGGCAGGATTACACAATCGGTTATTCCGGCGAGCACCGCGTTTCCTTTTATCCTTACGGCTCTGTGCGCACGCTTGAGCTGAACTTCAACGATGTCCAGCAGCCGGTCACGATCAACGCCGTCCGCGGCGTCTGTGCGCTGCCGATGCTCTTCCTGCGTCTGCGCTTCTATCTGCTGCTGCTCCTCGGCACACTCGCTGCCGCAATCAAGATCTATGCGTTCTACAAATACACGGTCTCCGATCAGAGCCGTGTCCCCGAAATCGCACTGAATATCATGACCGTCGCATGCGTGGTGACAGGTCTCTGCTTCATTCCGCGCGGTGCAAAGCCCATCGAATATGTCGAAGGCAACAATTACAGCGGCAACGACATTTACTTACAGGAATTCGACGCGCTCCACAAGGGTCAGCCCGAGCTTGCGATCCCCGCAGATGAGAAGATCGCAGAGGTCTCGAATCCCTACGACCGCTGGCTCAGAGAAAGCGTTGACGATATTTATATCAAGTGGGATTTTGCCTACAAGGACGGCAAATATTACTCCTACTTCGGCATCGCACCGATTCTCTTCCATATTATGCCGTATCACGCGCTGACGGGCAATATCCCGACGCCCGGCATGACAATCTCGTTCTTCGGCATCTGGGCGATTCTGTTCATCTGCTTCGCACTCCGCGCCGGTGTCAAGCTCCTGCTCCCCGACGCAAATCTGCTGATGCTCCTGCTCATCATGCCCGCGTCCATCTGTGCCTGCGGCATCTACAACATGATGAACCCGGAGCTCTCCTATCAGATCGCAGTCTCCGCCGGCATGTGCTTCCTCATGCTGAGTCTCTGGCTCGCATTTGAAGCATGCAGCGCCGACCGTCTGCGCAGCCGCTTCATTCTGCTTGCAATCAGCGGACTCGCACTTGCAAGCTGCGCTGCCTCCCGCCCGACAATGGCGGTCTGTGCGGCAATCCTCATCCCGCTCTTCCTCGGCATCCTGCTCCGGAAGACGGAGAGCTTCCGCACCCGTTTTTACAGTGCTGCTGCATTCGCGGCGCCGCTCTTTGTCGGTGTCGCCGTGATCCTCTGGTTCAATGCCTACCGTTTCGGCTCCCCGCTCGATTTCGGCACGACCTACCAGATGACAGTCAGCGATGTCCACGCGAACAAGCTCTCGCTCAGACTGCTCCCGCAGACGCTGTATTTCTATTTCTTCATGCAGCCGCGCCCGCTCAGCACCTTCCCCTACTTCGAGGCGCAGTTCTATGACCCGGTCAATGCCGGAAAATATCTCTACAACGCCCCTGTGCTCGGCGCATTCGCCTATCCGATGCTTTTGCTCGGTACACTGTATCTGCCCCTTGCGCTCCGCAAAAAGGAGACATGCAGCGGCAGTGCAACTGTTTTGCAGCGCCGTGCCGTGCTGATCACATGCTTCTCCTGCGCTGTGCTGCTCGCCTGGGTCGATACCTGCATGGGCGGCGTCATTCAGCGCTACTGCATGGATTTCCTGCCGCTGATGGTCTTCGGCAGCACGCTGACGCTGCTCTCTGTGATCAGCCTGCCGCGAGACAGAAAATTCCGCTTTGTCCTCATCACTGCCGCACTGTTCCTGACATTCAGCATCGGCTGGCTTCAGGAATTGAATTTCCGCAACGACATTCTTTGCCGTGCCTGCCCGAATCTTTATGATACGGTCGCAGAGCTGGTACAATTCTGGAGATAAAGGAGACAACCAACATGAAACAGATCGTTATTATCGGCGCAGGCCCTGCGGGTCTGACCGCAGCCTATGAGCTGCTCCGCGACCAGTCCGGCGAATATGCCGTGACCGTGCTGGAGGAGACCGACCGCATCGGCGGCATCTCCCAGACCGTGCGCTGGCACGGCAACCGCATGGATATCGGCGGACACCGCTTCTTCTCGAAGGATCAGCGCGTCACCGAATGGTGGGACAAGATGATGCCCCGTCAGGGCGCACCCTCCATTGACGACATCAAGCTGAACCGCCAGAAGCCGCTCGCTGCGGGCGGTCCTGACCCGGAGAAGACTGACCGCGTCATGCTCGTGCGTCAGCGCGTCTCCCGCATCTACTACAAGCACAAGTTCTTCGATTATCCGATCTCGATGAAGATGGAGACCATCAAGAACATGGGCTTCACCACCACAATGAAGGCAGGCTTCAGCTATCTCGGCGCATCCGTCAGAAAGCTGCCGGAGACCTCCCTCGAAAACTTCTACATCAACCGCTTCGGTAAGAAGCTCTATTCGATGTTCTTTGAAGGCTACACCGAAAAGCTCTGGGGCAGACACCCCCGCGAGATCGACGCCAGCTGGGGCGCACAGCGCGTCAAGGGTCTCTCGATCCTCGCTGTGCTCAAGGACATGCTCTCGAAGTTCTCCAAGAAGGAGCCGAAGAAGGTCGAGACCTCTCTGATCGGCGAATTCTACTATCCGAAGTTCGGTCCGGGTCAGCTCTGGGAGACGGTTGCAGATCAGGTCAAGGCGCTCGGCGGCGAGATCCGCATGAACGCGAAGGTCAGCGAGATCCGCACAGACGGCGTCGGCAAGGTGCTCTCCGTTGTGCTGGAGAACGGCGAGGAGATCACCGGCGACTGCTTCCTCTCCTCCATGCCGCTCAAGGATCTGGTCTCCGGCATGAACGATGTCCCGGAGGATATCGCGGCGATCGCAAAGGGGCTCCCCTACCGCGATTTTGTCACCGTCGGTCTGCTGGTCAAAAAGCTGAATCTCAAGAATGAGACTGAGATCCGCACGCTCGGCAATATCGTCCCGGACTGCTGGATCTATGTGCAGGATACCGGCGTCAAGCTCGGCCGCATCCAGATCTTCAACAACTGGTCTCCTTATATGGTGCAGGATCCTGAGCACACCGTCTGGATCGGTCTGGAATATTTCTGCAACGAGGGCGACCGCTTCTGGAATCTCTCTGAGCAGGCATGTGTCCGCGGCGCGATCAAGGAGCTGATCAAGATGGGCGTCATCAGCAGCGAGGAGGATGTCCTTGACAGCCACCGCGAGCAGATCAAGAAGGCATATCCCGCATATTTTGACACCTACGAACAGATCGACAAGCTCACAGCGTATCTCGACCGCTTCGGCAATCTCTCCTGCATCGGCAGAAACGGTCAGCACCGCTACAACAACATGGATCACTCCATGGCGACTGCGTTCGAGGCAGTTGACAATATCCGCAGCGGCAAGACCGACAAGTCGAATATCTGGAATGTCAACACGGAGCAGGAGTATCACGAGGAGAAGTCGAAATGAACAGCGCGCTCTCTGAGGTACTCGACATCTGCAAAAAAGGGCAGTTCGGCAAGCTCTTCTCGGGTGAGACGAACAACACGCTGATCCAGTTTTTCCGCTACTGCTTTGTCGGCGTCATCGCAACGGTCGTGGACTGGGGCGCATCCTATCTGCTGTTCAGATTTGTGTTCGGCGGAAAATATGCCGTTGCCGCGAATGTGATCTCCTTTGTGCTGGGGCTGATCGTCAACTATGTGCTGAGCACGCTCTGGGTCTTCACGGGCGCAGGCAGCGAGAACCGCCTGAAGGAATTTCTCGGATTCGCCGCAATCGGTCTGGTCGGTCTGCTGCTGACAGCGGGCATCACCAAGCTCTTCGAGCTCTGGCTCGCCGACCGCACCTCCGCGTATCAGATCCTCGGCAAGATCGTCTCGACGGCGGCTGCCTTCCTCTGGAATTTCTTTGCGCGGAAATATCTGCTCTTCAATAAGAATAAGGAAGCATAAAAACAGAGCACGGCATCGCAGGATGACCGTGCTCTCAGCTTGTCGAAAAAGCTCCGTAAAGTCAAAGAGCCTATGATTAAAGTTTCGCTCAAGCCTTTTCCAAAGGCTTGCGAGAGTCCAGAGGCGAGCAGCCTCTGGTCGCCGCCCGCAGGCGGCGAAAT
>JAEEXH010000092.1 GCA_016291435.1 Oscillospiraceae bacterium | reverse complement strand
GATAATCGGCAGGATTTATTCAGCAGCGACGGTGCAGACAAAAGCTGCGAACAGCAGCGTCATACATAGCTGCTGCACATTCTCTTTCCCGCCTCCCGGAGGCAAAATGCCTGCACGGGCTCCGTGCGAATTCTGATTTATCGCAAGTACACTTTTCTTAAAAGGGAAATCCTGAAAACAAAACGCCCCCGATACGCGGTTGTATCGGGGGCATACTGTTTACCGTTTCTTTGAAGTTGTCGCTGCGGCAGCGGTCGTTTCCGTGGTATCGGTCACATCTGCGGTATCGGTGGTATCCGTTGTTGTCTCCGGCACCGGATCCGGCGGCAGCAGCGCAATGTCATGCTGCTGCGTGCAGAACTGCCAGAGATATGCCGCATAGCCCTTCGGCGCGAAATGAATGCCGTCGCCGCTCTGATACTCCGCCTTCAGTGCATTCCACTGATTCTTCAGCTCCGGCGTCACATCCACATAATGACACAGCGGAGAGGCATCTGCGTATTCCTTCAGCGCCGCATTGTATTCATCGACCTTCGCATTCGTTGTGAACGAGATGCCCGCCATCACCGGCGTCGTCGGCACAACGATCAGCCTTGCATGCGGCAGAACCTCCCGCACAGCCGTCAGCACGGTCTCATAATTCTCGCAGTATTTCTCCTTTGAGGTCATGTGCAGGTCATTCAGCCCGAAGGCGAAGGATACATACTGCGGGTGCAGCATTTTCAGCGCTTCAAGGAGACTGACATCCTTCCCCTTGACCGTGAACTCCTGCTCAAGCACATTGCGGATGCCGATGCCGCCGTGCGCGAGGACATGATCCGCAGGAACAATGCCGTAGGTCTTGAGCCCGAGCGTGATGCTGTCGCCGATAAAGACCGTGTCGCTCAGAAGATCGTCTGCATCCTCCGGGAATTCATAGACGCGGATTGTGCTGTCAAGCTCCACATCGGAGAGCACACGCGGCAGCGTGGGATAGGTCGTGAAGGTCGTTTCCGTTGTCGATTCGGTCGTGGTCTCCGTCGTCGTGGTAACTGTGGTCGTTGTTGTTGTCGTGGTTGTGGTGGTGGTTGTCGTCGTCGTCACAGGAAGTGTGGTCTCAGGCAGGGAAACGGTCGTTGTAACAGTTGTTTCGGCAGGCAGAGAGGAATCTCCCTCCGCCGATGGCTCCGCCCTGCCCCCGCCCAGAAGAATCGCGCCGACAAGCAGAACCTCCGCTGCGATTCCGATGAGCATTCCCGTGCCGTCTGAACAGTGCATGTCTTTGTTTCACTCCCGTCATCTGATAATCATACTATATTTATTCCGGGCTGCCGGAATCGTCGTCGAGTTCGTCAAGCTGGATAAACCGCTGCTCATAGGGGCTTTCCGGCTCCTGCGGCATCTCCGTATCCGGCTCCATGTCAAGATCGGTGACACCGAGCTGTGCCGAAAGGAATTCCGCGGTGATCTGCCCTCTTCTGCCGCGGTCCTGCAAGCGTTCCTTCACAACGCGCTTTGTGATCTGATACACCAGCGCGAAGACCGGGACGCCGAGAATCAGCCCCGGAACACCGAAGAGCCCGCCGCCGAGCAGACAGGCGAACAGCTCCCAGAATGCCGGCAGACCGATCGAGCTGCCGACGATACGCGGGTCGATCAGATTCGCGTCGATCTGCTGGAGCACAACGATAAAGATCAGGAAATACAGCGCCTTCGCCGGGGATTCCATCAGGAGCAGCAGAATGCACGGGATCGCGCCGAAGATCGGTCCGAAATACGGGATCATGTTCGTCACGCCGATGATGACCGCGATCAGTGTCGCATAGGGCATGCCCATGATCTTGTTGCTCATGAAGCAGATGGCGCCGATCAGCAGCGAGTCGATCATCTTGCCGAGAATCGCCGTGCCGAAGATCTTGTTTGCGTTGGTCATCTCCTCGTCGATGCGCTCCGCAGCAGTCTGCGGCGCAACGGCATAGAGAATCTGCTTCCACTGCCGCAGGAAACGCTCCTTGCTGATCAGCAGATAGACTGTGATGACAAAGCCGACCACGACGTCATAGACAAAGCCGAATGTGCCCGCTGCGCCGGATGCCAGCACGGAAAGAATCTTCTGCGTGATGTCAACCGTATCGACCTGCCCTGTGCCGAGCTCCGAGGCGGAGATGCGCTCAATCAGCTCGTTGATATATTTCGTCAGGGTGCTGTTATTGTGCAGAAAGCTGTCCACCCACGCAGTGAGATTGTCGATGTATTCCGGCAGCTTGTCGATAAAGGTCGAGATGCCGTCCACAACCTGCGAGAAGGTCGAGACCGCCAGCAGGACGACCGACCCTGCAAAGAGCAGCACCGCGAGAAAGGAGCCGAGCACACGCGGCATGGCGCGCAGCTTCTCATGCTTTGCGATTGTCTTTGCAAACATCCGCTTGAATCTGCGCTCTAAAAATTCCATCGCCGGATTCAGGAGATAGGCAAACAGAACGCCGGTCAGCACAGGCCCCAGCGCGGAGAGAATCTTGCCGAGGAATCCGACCACCGAGGAGATATTGATAAATGCGAAGGTCACGGCGATGCAGCCGCTCAGCACAAGGAACAGCGTGACAGGCCGCATCTGTGCCAGCACGATCGGTTCACGTTTCGGGCGCTTCATACTGCCCATCGTCCTGTCCCCCTTTTCGGTTTATTCGTTCGGGTGATCTTCCGTTTCCTGCGTTCCGTCCTCTGCGCCGCCCAGCAGCGTGCTGCTGTCATAGCGCTCATAGGGGTCTTCTGTACCGGCAAGCATGCTGGTATAGTTCATGTCATATTCCTCCTCCGGAGCGGGAACATCCGCCTTGCCGGAAGCTGCCCCTTTTCTGCGCCGGAGCGAGATGACGGTCACGGCGGCAAAGAGCAGAAGCAGCGCCGCGATCACGAGAATCAGAACAAGTGTTCCGTTCAGACCGTCCGTGCGGAAGCGCACACCGGCATCGGAGGCATATTTCTTCGCTGCGGAGCCGGAGCTGCCGCGCAGTGTGAAATCCTCCTGCACGATCACGCCGTCGGTGTTCTCGGAATCGGGATCGGAGCGGAAGCCGAATGCCGTGTCGCCGATCTCAGTCACACTGTCCGGGACCGTGACCTCATGCAGCCCTGTGCAGCCGAAGAACGCCGCACTGCCGATCGTTTTCACGCTGTCCGGAATGCGCACGGATGTGAGCCCGGTGCAGCGGTAGAAGGCATATTCGCCGATCTCGGTCACGGTGTCGGGAATGACAACCGAGGTGAGCGCGGTCTCCGCAAAGAGCGTTCCCGCAATGGCTGTGAGCCCCTTCGGGAAGGTGAACTGCGCAAGGCTCTTGCAGCCGGAGAAGGCGCCCTCGCCGAGCGAGCTGACAGATTCCGGCAGACGGATCTCCTTCAGGTCTGCCGCGCCGGAAAAGGCATATGCCGAAATGACCGTCACGCCGTCGGGGACGGTGTAGCTGCTCCCCTCCCTTGCCGCCGGATAAAGCATCAGGCGGCTGCCGTCATTCGTAAGCAGTGCGCCGTCATCCTCGACCTTGAAGGCGGGATCGGAAGCTGTGCCGCGGAGAGAAATCTGCTCCACGCCGCTGCATGAAACAAACGCATAATCGCTGATTTCGGTAATTGACGCCGGGAGCTCTGCCGCACGCAGCGCATCGCAGCGCACAAACGCCATATCGCCGATGCTTGTCACGCTGTCCGGGATGAAAACCGATTCCAGCGCGGCATCATAATAGAACGCATATTCGGGGATTGCCGCAACGCCCTCCGGGATCGCAAGGGATGCGAGCGAGAAGCAGCAGGAGAAGGCATGCGGTCCGATCTCGCGGACGGAATCCGGCAGCGTCAGCTCCCGCAGAAGTCCGCAGTAATAGAATGCGCCGTCACCGACGGTCTCCAGCGCATCGCCGAGCGAGATCTTCTCCAGCCCGATGCACTCGGAAAAAGCGCCTGTCTCCAGCGTTTTCACGCCGCCGTCGATCGTGACCTCCCGCAGGTTTTTGCATTTGGAAAAGGCATATTCGCCGATCGCAAGAATCGGATATGCGCCGATTTTGTCCGGGATATGCACCGTGACAAGTCCTTCATCCGCGCCGACGATCTTCACGCCGTCCCCGGTTCTCTCATAGGTCAGCGCGTCATCGGAGAAGGTCTCGGGGGCGTCATCCGCAAAGACAGGGAACGCCGCAAGCGAAGCCGCGCTCAGGAGCATGCCCGCGCAGACCGCGGACAGAAGCCGTGTCAGTCTCATGGCTGTAACCTCCCCGCCGCGTCAGTCCTGCTTGTCCTGCTTCTTGCCGCGCAGCAGCGAGCGGATGAAGATGACAGCGATCGCGAGCAATGCAGCGCAGCAGGCAATCACGCCGATCAGTCTGCCGGTGCCGAGACCGGATGCCGCAGCCGCGGTTGTCACGGTCGTGGTCTCCGCCTCATTGCTGTCATCGGATGCAGCCGCGGTCGTTTCCTCCGCAGAAACAGGCTGGAAGAGGAATGCGCCGCCGTTTTCTTCATCCTCCGCGTAATCCTGCGCAGCCGAGCCGGCTGTGCCGTAAATGATAAAATCCTTGACCGCCGTAAGCGTGCCCTCCGCATTCAGGTTATAGCCGAATGCGGAATAGCCGATGGACATAACGGACCGAGGAATCGTAATCTCCTTGAGACCGGTCTCAGCAAAGGCGCCCTCGCCGACATAGGTCAGCTTGGAGGGCAGATCGACCGACTGGAGCGTTGTGCGCGCAAAGGCACCGTCGCCGATGGAAATGAGCGACTCCGGCAGATGCACGGTGCTGAGGCTTTCGCAGCTCAGGAAGGTGTAATTTTCGATTTCCTCGACGCCCTCCGGGATGGTAATTTCCATCAGTCTGGCGCAGCCTGTGAATGCGCCCTCACCGATCGCCTTCAGCCCCTCGGGGAGCGTGATCTTCTGGAGCAGCGCACAGTCCGCAAATGCCGAATTGCCGATATCCGCAACGCCGTCCGGCACGGTGATCTCCTCCGGGCGTCTGCCGATGGGATAGCGCACGAGATAGGTCTGATCCTGCGCATAGAGCACGCCGTCCACGGATTCGTAATACTCGCTGCCCTCCGCCACACGGAATTCCGTCAGGCTGCTGCATGCGGCAAAGGCATATTTGCCGAGATCCTGCAAGGACGCCGGGATCGTGACCGCCTGAATCTCGGTATTATTGAGAAACGCACGCTCGCCGAGCGTCACGACAGGCATGCCCTCAAGCTCCTCGGGGATGACAACCTCGGAAGCACTACCGTTGTAATCCTCGATGCAGACGGCTTTGACGGATTCATCCGACTGCATCACAAGGACAGAGTAGGTATAATCGCCGCTTGTGTAGGTCGGGATCTCGGCCTCGCTGCTCTCCTCCTCGAGTGCGGCACAGGGCAGCGCGGTACATGCCGCAAGCAGGGCGGCAAGGGATAAGGTGCGCAGAAGCGCGGTTTTCTTCCAAAGAGACATGTGGGTTCCTCTCCTTCTTTGCGGCTGCATCTGCGCCGCGGATGAAACGGGACAGCATCAGCGGCTTCTCCCGTGCGAAAATTTCCATTTCCCGCTGCATCTCTGCATTCTGCCGTTCTTTCTTTCGGCAAAGTGCGCCCGGTGCAGCCTGCGGATCTTCCCGATCCCTGTCTCTGCCGGCGGCTTCCGCAGACAGATACTTATATTATATCATATTCTGACGAAAAAGGCAATGGGCGCAGCGCAAAAATTCCGGCAAAAGGCGCCGCCCGGTGACGCATTTGCTTGCATCGCGGGAAAAAAAGTGCAATTTTCTGTCATTTCTGATAAAAATTGACGAATCTGAAAAAAGGGCTTGATTTTTTTTCCGAATTGTGATACAATAGATGCTGTTGACAAGTCTGTAAAGGAGGTGCCGGCTATGGCAAAATGTGAAATCTGCGGCAAGGGCGTTACGTTTGGTATCAAGGTCTCTCACTCTCACCGTCGTACCAACCGTACCTGGAAGCCCAATGTTCAGCGCGTCAAGGCGATCGTGAAGGGTACTCCGTGCCACATCTACGTTTGCTCCAGATGCCTCCGCTCGGGTAAGGTACAGCGCGCAAACGGCTGATTTTGATTGACACATGACATGAGGCGTATCCGTGAAAGCGGATACGCCTTTGTTATATATCGGAGGTGACAATATGGCAGTGCTGCTCAGTGCGAATGACATTGAGGGCTTCATCGCGGCTGTGATCGCGGTCGGGCTCTGTCTGCTCGGCATTCTGTTCGCGGTGCAGAATGCGAAACGGTCGGTCTTTTACAGTATATGGAACACCCGGTTTCACCGCGCAAGGATCACCTTCACCGACTCCTACGAAACAGATGTTTATATCAGATGGAAGCGCGTGACCGGCCGTGTATACAGTGTGCATGTCGAATGGACAGACAGACAGGGCGAAATGCAGGAGGCTGTCATTGAGACGCAGAACCCCCTGCTCGGGAAATACTGTCAGCACGCAGAGACCGTTCTGATCGCGGAGGTGCAGCAGCGGACAAAGAAACAGCGGAAGCGCCGTGCGCCGAACCCGGACGGTGCCGCGCTGAAAACGGATACACCGAAGGAAGCTCCGCTGAAAACGGCGTTCCGGCAATATTTCGGCATACGCAAAGATGAGCCGCTCGCGGCGCCCGTGCCGGAGCATGAGATCATGTTCTTTGCGCAGTGGCGCTGGCACAAGCTCTGGTCGCTGTTCTATGCGCTGATGCTGCTGCCGATCGTGCTGCTGCTGGCGGTTCTGATCCTTGCCTTTGTGATCATGCCGATCCTGAATGCGCTGGGATACAAGGATCCGAGCGATTTTATTCAGCATCTGCGGGGCGGGGCGTAACTGCCCGTCCCCTCTGTCCTTCGGACATCTCCCCACCCCGTGGGGAGTCACCCCCGCTGGCATGATTCTCAAGTCATCTGACTATCCCGTTCCCGGCAACGCACCGGTGACGCTGCTGTTCGCAGCTATTGCAGTAAATGCTTTGAAGGATGCCGGTGCAGACAGAAGCCGCGAGCAGCGGCGTCATACCTTGCCGCTGCACATTCTCTGCCGCGCCTCCCAGAGGCGGGGAGCCCCCGCGGGCATGATTCTCAAGTCGGCTGACTATCCCGCTCCCGTCTGCTCTGCGGTGACGGAGAGGTCAAGGCAGCTGCGGTCACGCCGAACCCCTCAGTCGCTTCGCGACAGCTCCCCTGTTAGGGGAGCCGAGAAACGGAGCCAACGGGAAATATATTCATGCAGACAAAAGCCGCGAGCAGCGGCGTCATTTTTAGCTGATGAGCGCTCTCTGCCGCGCCTCCCAGAGGCAAAACGCCTGCATGGGCTCCGTGCCCGAAAAAAACGGGCGGCTCATCCGTCATAGATGCAGAGGAGGGAGGTGCCCGCTATGCAGAATACTCAGCTCCGTGCTGTTCTCGCTGCCGTGCGCGCAGGCAGTGAGGACGCCTTCGATCAGCTCTATGACGCACTCAGCACCCCGGTCTATACCATTGCGCTGCGCATCACCGGCAGCCGCACTGCCGCCGAGGATCTCGCACAGGAGGTCTTTCTCCGGCTCTGGCAGTCGCCGCCCGATGAAGCCGTCCGCAATCCGCGTGCATTCATCTTTCAGACCGTCCATAATCTTGCGGTCGATCACCTGCGAAAGCAGCACACCGAGCCGCTGCCCGATACCCTTGCGGATCCGGGCGACCCCATCGGCGATATGCTCCTGCGCGAGACCCTGCGCCGCGCCATGCTGACGCTCACCCCGGAAGAACGCGAGACCGTCTCGCTGCACATCGACGCCGAGCTGCGGTTTCATGAGATCGCGGCGCTCACAGGCTGCTCCCTTTCCTCAGTCTACCGAACCTACAAGCGGGCGCTCAAAAAGCTGCGCACCGCCCTGCAAACGGATGAAAGGAGCGATGAGATATGAAGCTCAGAAATCTCGTATTCCCTGTGATTTTCTGCATGTGGATGCCAAACATGCCCGCCTTCGCAAGCGGTGAGTACAGGGACATCACGGCACTGCGCGAAGCGTGGTACAGCGAAAACGCGGCGACTGCCGCCGAACAGGGCTGGTATCCTGACGGCGTCTGCGGCATCTGGCTCGATCGCCGCGTCTATATCGGCATCACCGATGATGCCCGCGGGGAAGCCGCAAAGGCGGAGATTCTGGATTCCCTGCAATACAGCGACAATCTTGTGTTTGTCACACAGCGATACACCCAGCGCGAGCTCACGGAGATCATGCGCACCGTCGGCGAAGAAACGGCGGCGGACAGCATCCGGGGCGTCAGTCTGCTCACGCTCAACGAACAATGCGACTGCGTGGAAATCGGCGTGGCCGATCATCCCTCGCCGGAGCTGCAAAGCTACATGGACTCCTGCACGGAACGCTGGGGCAATGCCGTCATGTTCACCGTCGGTGCGGCGGTGTATTCATCCGATCTGCATGTCGGCGGGCAGCCTCATGCGGAGATCGGCGCTTCCGGCGCAGGTCCGATCTATGAAGCCAAAAAGCCGCGTGAATCCGCAAAAATCGGAATCATCTGCGCGGCGGGTCTCCTGCTCTTTGCAGCCTGCGGCATCCTGCTGCTCAGACGGACCCGTGCGGCAGCGACGGCATCCGGCGGAGAAATTCCGCTGCATGTGAATGACCCCGCGGCGCTCCTGCGGCAGACAGCAGAGAAGCCGCCCGCAGAACTGAAATCCCGCATCAGACATGCGATCACAGAAACACGGAGGTAACCACCTATGCCCGACAAGCTGATTCTGCAAATTCCTGCGAAGATCAATCTCTCGCTCGATATTACCGGAAAGCGCGCAGACGGCTATCACACGCTGCGCAGTGTCTTTCAGGCAATCGGCATCTATGACACGCTCGCGCTCACAAAAGCAGACGCAGATACGCCCTTTTCGCTGACATGCGCCGACCCTGCCGTCCCCTGCGATGCGCGGAATCTCGTCTGGAAGGCGGCTGCGGCGCTCCTCGGCGACACACCGAAGGGGCTCACGGCGCATCTTGAAAAGCATATCCCCTCGCAGGCGGGCATGGGCGGCGGCAGCGCGGACTGTGCCGCGGCGCTGCTCGGTATCCGGCAGATGCTCTGCCCTGATGTGACCGATGCGGAGCTGCACGCGATTGCGGCAAGGCTCGGCGCGGATGTGGCATTTTTCCTCTGCGGCGGCACGGCGCTCTGTGAGGGCATCGGCGATCAGCTCACACCCATCGCCTGCCCCGGCGGCTTCCCGGAGCGGTATGTCGTAATGGCAAAGGGCACAGAGGGCGTATCGACTCCGGCGGGCTACCGCGCACTGGATGCACTTCCGGCACTCCCTCCCCCCGATACGGACGCGGTGCTCGCGCATCTCGCAGACAGCGACCCGATGGGGCTCTTTTCCGTCTGCGGCAATATGTTTGACGCGGTGACCGATCTGCCGGAGGTGCAGCAGATCCGAAAGATCCTGCGCGAAAACGGCGCCAGACCCGTGCTTTCGGGCAGCGGTGCGGCGGTCTTCGGCGGCTGCCGTGACAAAGCACATGCAGAATCCTGCGCGGCGGCGATCCGTGCGGCGGGGATTCCCTTTGCGGCTGTCTGCCCGCTCCTGCCGGGCGGCATCACGGTCACGGCGGAAGGCTGATTCCCGTGCAGCGGTTCACGCACGCATCCATATCACGAAAAAGCCCGGTGTAAGCTCTGCGCCGGGCTTGACATTCTGCGAAAATTGCTGTATACTATATAAGTATTGATTTTTGTCTCAGAGAGGATGGTATACACATGAAAATGGACGAGCAGATCCGGTCTATGCGGGAACAGATTGAAGCCGCTGCCGCCGCGATCACCGATTCCAGAGAGATGCATCAGCTTCGCAAGCAGTATCTCGACAACAAGACCGGTCTCATCTCCGCGCTGATGAAGAATATGCGTGATCTGAGCCCCGAGGAGCGTCCGGCGTTCGGCAAGATCGTCAATGAGCTCAAGACCTGGGCACTCGAATTCTTTACCGCGCAGGATGCACGCCTGAAGGCTGCCGAGCTCGCCGCGAAGAATGCCTCCGAGCAGATTGACGTCACGATGCCTGCTTCCGCACACTGCTGCGGCGCACTGCATCCGAATACGCTCATCGCAAATGAGCTGATCGACATTTTCGCGGGCATGGGCTTCACGGTCTTTGAAGGCCCCGAGATCGAAAACGATTACTATAACTTCACCGCGCTCAACACGCCGAAGGATCATCCGGCGCGTGATATGCAGGATACCTTCTATGTCTCGCCGGAGCTGCTGCTCAGAACGCAGACCTCCGCAGGACAGATCCGCGTGATGGAGAACACCAAGCCCCCGATCAAGATTCTGTCGCCCGGCAAGGTCTTCCGCTCCGATGACGACGCGACCCATTCGCCGATGTTCTCGCAGATGGAGGGTCTCGTGGTCGATAAGGGCATCACGCTCTGCGATTTGCAGGGCATGCTCGATGTCTTCGCGGCGCGTGTCTTCGGCGAAGGTGTCCGCACCAGACTGCGCCCGTCCTATTTCCCGTTCACGGAGCCCTCTGTCGAGGTCGATGTGAGCTGCTTCTCCTGCGGCGGCAAGGGCTGCCGTCTCTGCAAGGATACCGGCTGGATCGAGGTGCTCGGTGCCGGTATGGTCAACCGCAAGGTGCTCGAAAACTGCGGCATTGATCCCGATGTCTACACCGGCTTTGCATTCGGCATGGGCATCGAGCGCATTGCCATGCTCAAATACGGCATCCCGAATATCAAGATGCTGTTTGAATCCGATGTGCGCGTGCTGACGCAGTTCAGAGGATAAGCGGAAAGGAGAAGAAAGCTATGATCGTACCGCTGAGTTGGCTGAAAGAATATGTTGAGATTGATGTGACGCCGCAGGAGCTGGAAACAAAGCTCTTTGACTGCGGCTTTGAAGTGGAAACGCTGACGGAGGTCGGCGGCGAGATCTCCGGCGTGGTCGTCGGCAAGGTGCTCTCGCTTGAGCCGATCCCTGAGACACACCTGCATGTGTGCCAGGTGGACTGCGGGCAGCACGGCACCTTCCAGATCTGCTGCGGCGCAGACAATGTGCAGGCCGGCGGCAAATATCCCGTCGCGCTCGTCGGCGCACAGGTCTATGCAACTGCAAAGGATCATGTGACGGTTGAGGGCACAATGAAGATCAAGAAGGGCAAGCTCCGCGGCTTTGAGTCGTTCGGTATGCTCTGCTCCGGCATCGAGATCGGTCTGAACGATGACCTTTACCCGGGCGCAGAATACTGCGGTCTGCTCGTGCTGCCGGAGGATGCCGAGATCGGCGCCGATGTGAAGCCGATCGTCGGGCTGGATGACTGGCTCTTCGATATTTCCA
>JAEEXH010000016.1 GCA_016291435.1 Oscillospiraceae bacterium | reverse complement strand
CATCTTGCACAGAAATTCCTTGCTGGGCGCCAGCCCAGCGGCGTCATTTCTATACAATCTGACGAAAAATCTGACTGCGCATCTGCACCACCAGCTCTGTGCGGTGTTGCCTCAAGTAATGTTCTGGATGGTGACGGTATTGCCCGCGGTGAAGCTGCCGCCGTCTGTGCCGCCGGAGACCGTGCCGCCGACATAGTTGTTTGCGCCGGAGACCGTGCCGCCGTAGATGACATTGTAGCTTGCATTTTTGAGCAGATTGCCGCCTGCGTACATCACGGTTTTGAAGGAATTGGGCGAGCTGAGCGTGAAGATCTGGTTGCCGCCGCTCGTGACAGTCACTCCAGTGTTCGCGGGCTGCGCGTTCGCGAAGGTGAGCCCGATGATATTTGCAGTGGTGGTTGCGGCATCGGGCGCTGTGACGGTGTTGCCGATTGCATAGAAGGTGCCGCCGGTGATTGTAAAGGAACCGTCACAGTAGATAGAACCCTTGTCCTCGCGCACACCGCCGATGAAGGTCGAGGTGCCGCCGGTGACGGTGATATAGCCGTCGGTCTTGATGCCGTTGGTGCCGCCGTAGCAATAGAGCGTGCCGGCGTTGATCTCGATGCCGTCGTTGGAGTGCAGGCAGCTCTTGGCCGCGGTGATGTTGACTGTGCCGCCGTTCACTTTGATGTCATCATCGGACTGAATGCCGTGTGCATAGACGCCGTTGATATTGATGACGCCCTCGCCCTTTAAGACGACGGTGTCCTCAGAGAAAACTGCACCGTTGTCCTCGTCATGCGTTCCGCCGTCGCTGATGGTATTGACCGTGCCGGGGAGCGATTCGAGCGTGACCTTTTTCGCCTGCATGCAGTAGATTGCGGCGCCCGCCTTGTTTGTGATGGAGCAGTTGTTGAGCATCAGCTTGACCTTTTTCTTATCGGTCATAATGTAAATCTGGCCGTTGTCGAGCGTGCCGGAGATCTCGTAGTGACCGCCCTTGGAAATGGTGATCTTGCTGCCGCTGATCGAGATGCCCTCGCCGTCATACTTGCCGGAGCTGCCGTTCAGGTAGATATACTTGGTCGGCTTTTCCTCGTCCTGCGTGTCGAGGTCGCTGTCCTGATCGACATAGCTGTTCTCAGAGCCGGTGCTGCCGGAATTGCCGGAGCTGCTGCCCTGACTGCCGCTGCCGCTCTCAGACTTGGAATCCTCGGTCTTGGTGCTGCTGCCGGAGGAAGCATTGCCGGAGCCGGAGCTGCTGTTTCCACCGGAGGAGGCATTGCCGGTGTTGCCGGTATTGCCGGTGTTCCCGGTGTTGCCTGTATTGCCGGAATTGCCCTCTGCTGCGGAGCTGTCCGATGCGCCGCCCGCTGAGGATTCGTCGCTGACGGAGCTTTCATCGCTTTTGGAATCGGCGGAGGAACTGCTGCTGTCTGCCTTTGCGGGCGCAGCGGAGTCCTCGCCGGATTCGCTGCTCTCTTCTGCGCCGGATTCCTCCGCTGCATGGCTTTCGTCATCCGAGACGCCGGATGCGCTGCTGTTTTCCGCCGTGCCGGTGCTGCTGCTGCCGGAGCCGCCGCATGCGGTCATGCTTGCTGCGAGCAGAAGTGCAAGGAGCAGGGCACTCATCTTTTTCGTGCGGTTTGTTTTCTTGTTCATGGCTGCACAAATCCTTTCTCTCCCCGTTGCCGAAAAAGACTGAGGGGCTGCCTCAGTCTTTTCGGAAAAGAGCCGTTTCAGGCATCTTGTTTACTTATTCTTGGTATTGTAAATCTGATCGTCATAGCGGTAGAGCACCAGCGTGACATTCAGGTTGCCGTTCAGCGTGCGGATCTCATCAATAAACTTCTTCTGGTCGGCATCATGCTTGATGCGGACGTCGTAGATGAGATCAAAGAGCGTGCCGAAATCGGTGGTCTTGACTCTGCGGAGGGTCCATGCGGAGGTGTACTGGTCGAGAATCTTATCGAAGAGACCGTTGTAGTTGAGGTTCTCCGGAATGGTGATCTTGAGGGTCATATCCTGTGTTTTGGGTGCTGCGAAGTTGGTGAGCGAAATGACGATCATCACAACTGCGAGGATGACAAAGATCAGGCCGGCGTAGCCGACGCAGCCGATGCCGCAGACAACACCCATGACGAGTGCGAAGAAGATGTACGCAATGTCCTTGGGGTCTCCGGGCGCGCTGCGGAAGCGTGTGAGCGAGAAGGCACCGGTGAGCGTGATGGCTGCCTTGGTGCCGTCGGAGCCGTCCACGAGCAGGCACATCATGATGATGACGGTGCAGACGAGCGCGGAGAGCATCGGGAATGCGATTACAAGGCTCTGCGCGTAGCCCTTCTTGCGGTTCGTGAACATATAGAGGAGACTGACGAGGAATCCGAGCACGAGCGCAGAGACGATGCAGAGCATCACGACCTTGAATGTGACATGCCCGGAGGTGTCGCTCCAGTAGACCGACTGATCGTTGAACAGTCTTGCGAAAATATCGGCTGCGGCAAACGCCGCTGCGGTAAGATTAAGCATAGGTGACCTTCCTTTCTTCCTGCTGTCCTGCGCGGACAGATTCCTGCACAAAGCTCTGATATGCTCTGCCGTACTTTGAGAAGCTGTGACGGCGGATCCCGAGCTCAGAGAGTGCGTTGCTCATCCACATCGGGATAGAGCCGGGAACCTTAATTTCCATCAGACGCTGATCGGCTGCGATGATCTTGTTGCCGTAATTTCCTTTTGAGAGGCTGAGATCGAAGCGGCGCTCGGTGAGGTCGCGGTCGAAGGTCAGACGGAACTCGGGATCATCCTTGCCGAAGAATGCGGAGCGCTGGTAGCTGATATACTGGCGCGGCGCGATGGAATCATAGGAATTGAGGAAGACATCCATTTCGCGGATGACCTGAAGATCAATGAAGCGCTCGTAATAGGGCTTCACGCGGGTCTGGATGTAGCTTTCAGCCTCCGCAACTGTCATGGAGACTCTGCGTTTTGTGACGATGCCGCCGATCTTTTTCTTGACCTCAAGAAACACAGACTGCTCAGGGTCGGCAGGGGAGTAATAGCTTCTCAGGCGGAGCTTCTCCTTATAATAGGGTTTCTCAAGCGAGCGGCGGATCAGAAGATTGTCAGGTGTATCATAATACAGATTATAGATGCCGTATTCCCGTCCGTCCACACAGTACTGATCGGGATTCATATGCTCATGTACGACCGGCAGCAATGCTTCATACTGCTCCATCGACATCAGAAACTTGACTTCACGGCGCTGGAATGTACTGATTGCCATAAGATTTGCCTCCTTTTCCACATGTAGGTGATGCGGTTTCCCCCTCATCTTGCTTACAGTATATCGGAAGCAACTGAAATGAACCTGAAATAATCTTCAGAAATGTGATTTTCTTGTGACGGATCATCGCATTCTATGTGTAATAATCACATTCTGTGCGGGATCAGTGCGGTCAGTCCTTCAGCGGAATGCCCTTTGCATCGGTATTGATGGAGCCGGTGAGGATCTGGATGCCCTCCACAAGGCCCCAGATTTCAGAGATGACGCCGAGTGTGCCGCAGGAGAGAAGCGTCAGCAGAAGCTGAATGACAGCCTTGCCTGTGTATCCGAGATAGAAGTTATGCACGCCGAGCGCGCCGAGGAAGATACCGAGCAGACCGGCAGCGACCTTCGACTTCTGCTGCGCGACATTATAGACCGGGATCGGCTGCACGCCCTGGCTGTAAGGCTGCTGGAACGCCTGCTGCTGCGGGGGCATGCTGCGCTGCTGGAACTGCTGCTGCTGCTGGAATGCCTGCTGCTGCTGATAGATCTGCTGGTTGACATTCGGCTGCGCATAGGTCGGCTGCTGCTGTGTCTGCTGAGGCTGCGCATAGGGCTGCTGGAATGTCTGCTGCTGTGCCGCAGACTGATATGCCTGCTGGAAATGCTGGGGCTGCTGCGCAAAGCCGCCCGGAACGGAGTTCACGGGGGTGCCGCACATCTCGCAGACGGCAGCGCCGATCAGGAGCTCCTCGCCGCAGGTGCCGCAATACTTCATACCTGTACCCGCGGCGAATCCGCACTTCGGGCAGGTTACGTCTTCATCAGTGAGAACCTCTGCACAATTTTTGCAAAACATGCCTGTTCCTCCTTATGGAATGCTTTTGATCTTGTTCTGAGTCTTTTCACATTGCATATCAATGCAATTCTATTATACATGTTTTTTGTGTTTCTGTCAAGATATTGGAAACATTTTGCAGCGCTTTTTGGCGGTATATTTTTAGATTTTCGTGCATACCGATAGGTGAGGGGGGATCACAATGCGGACAATGCTGCGCGCTGTGCTGACGGTCGGTGTGCCGGTCTCGGGGATGCTGTTTCTGCTTTGTGCGGCGGTGTATACATGGACAGATCTGCCGCTTCTGCTGCTGCGGGCGGCGGCGGTGCTGCCGGTGCTCTGCGGGGCATATTTTGCTGCATATACAGCCGGACGGCGGCTGCGGGTGCATGCGATGCGGCGCGGTGCGGAGACAGCGCTCCTGCTGACGGCGCTCTGGTATCTGGCGGCGGTGCTCCGCGCAGGGACGCTGCTTTTGCCGTATCCGCTGCTGCTGACGCTGCCCTGCGGGGCGGTCGGAGGGGTGCTCGGCGCTGAGAAGGAACACCCGCTGCCCCGCAGACGGCTGCACAGGCACATCCCGGCGAAGACGCGCCTTCAGATGCTCCCGCTGCTGCTGCACACACCGAAGAAACCGCCGGAGACCCCGCACACAGAGACATAAGAAAAGCACCTGCTCCGAACGGAACAGGTGCTTTGTTTGCATATAAATGCGATATGATCCGAAAATCAGCGCTTGGAGAACTGCGGTGCACGGCGAGCTGCCTTGAGACCGTACTTCTTTCTTTCCTTCATTCTCGGGTCGCGGGTCAGATAGCCTGCCTTCTTCAGTGCCGGGCGGAGCTCAGCATTGAACTGGAGCAGAGCGCGTGCAACACCGTGACGGATTGCACCTGCCTGACCGGTCACACCGCCGCCGGCAACAGTGCAGACGATGTCGAACTGTGCGCCGGTCTCGGTGAGCTCAAGCGGCTGACGGACGATGAGCTTCAGGGTCTCGAGACCGAAGTACTCATCAATGCTTCTGCCGTTGATGGTGACATTGCCGGAGCCCGGGTAAAGGCGAACTCTTGCAACGGAATGCTTTCTTCTGCCGGTCCCGTAGAAGGACTTCAGCTTTGCTTCGTAGGAAACAGTTTCACTCATGATCTAGGCTCCTTTCTTACAGTGTGTAGAGCTCAGGCTTCTGTGCCTGGTTCTTGTGCTCAGCGCCTGCATAAACGCGGAGACGCTTCATGGAAGTTCTGCCGAGATGATTGTTCGGGAGCATGCCCTGCACCGCGATGAACATTGCGTGCTCAGGCTTCTTCTCCATCAGCTCACGGTAGGAGACCTTCTTGAGGTGGCCGATCCAGCCGGTGTGCCAGATCTCGAACTTCTGATCGAGCTTCTTACCGGTGAGGACTGCCTTGCCGCAGTTGATGATGATGACATGGTCACCGCAATCGACATTCGGGGTGAAATCGACCTTGTGCTTGCCGCGGAGCAGCGAAGCAGCCTTTGCAGCGGTCTTACCGAGGGGCTGACCTGCTGCGTCAATAATATACCACTTGCGCTCGATTTCCTGAGCCTTGGGCATAGTCGTTGACATAGTATCTTCCTCCATATTTGATGTTCTTCACCGAGTTTCGGGCATGACGGGGATCGTGCCCTTTCCGGCGTGCTTTTCTATTATACAGGATTCTTTTTCAGAAGTCAATCGGCAAAATGCCGAAAATTCAAAATATATCGCTCAATCTCTGCATATCTCTTGATTTTGCTCCCATTCTCTCGATTTCTCGTGTTTCATTTCATTTTTTGCGGCAGGATCTTCCGCGATCGCTTCCAGAATCTTTGTATTGCAATAAACCGACGCATCTGCTATAATATAAGCATCCCGCACCCGGAGGGAAATCCATAAAGGAGAAAAGCAAAATGTGCTGCAATAACTGGTTTCAGACGCTTTGCGCGATCCTGAAGAATTTCTGCGGCGGCTGCTGCTGAATTGCGCTCCCGTAAATGATGCGAGCCCGGTGTGTCAGGCGCCGCGGCCTGCGAAATGCATACCGGCTCCGGTACTTTTGCTGTACCGGGGCCGGATTTTTTTACGATATTGTCTTCCCGCGCTTCTGCTTCTGCTTCTTGACGGGCGTTTCGGTGCCGCCGCGGTCGGTGAAGACGCGCTCCTCCTCGGGGATTTCCTCCTCCGCTTCGGGGTTCTGCTCGCCGGTGTCCTCATAATACGGATTGATGACATATTTCTGGATGACCGGGTAATTCACGAACATCACGAGATAGCCGATGAATGCGGCGGGATAAAATGCCAGCAGGAACATGAAATAGCTGTTGAGCAGCAGCAGCCCGATCGCCGAGCCGAGCATCAGAACGATGCCGAGCAGCGTGATGAGGCACTGCTTCGGTGCCAGCACAGCAAGCATGAAGGCATTTTTGAAGACGCTTTTCTTGCTGAGTCTGGTCGCGACCTGCAAGGGCAGCATGTAGTAATTCATGAACAGCAGGATCAGCGCGATCGCCAGCGAGATCACATAGGGGATATAGACGAGCTTCGAGCCGGTGCTCTTAGCGAGCGCGGGATATACAGAAAATCCTGCGTAGACCGAGGCAATCACGACAGCGTCGATCACCCAGATGAGAAACGCCATGCCGAAATTCTTGGAGAAGCCCTTTTTGAATTCATCGCCGAGGAAGAACGCCTTGTCCAGCACGATCAGCCGCAGGACACGCGCACAGCCCGCCATGATTGGTCCTTCTAAGATAAACTGGATCACCAGCAGCGCGATTGTCATTGCGTTTTTGAGATTTGACTCCGCTTCGATGAAGATGATCAGCGAGAGCAGCAGCGGTGCGTGCAGCAGAGTGAAGATGAGATTGAGCCCGAACAGCTTGCTGATATTGCGCCACATGACCTCCCAGAAGCGGAAGAACGGCGCTTTTTTCGGTGCATGGGGATTGATGCCGGGGCCGGCGTTCTGATAGCTCCCAAAGAGACCCATGGGAACACTCCTTTCGATTTGTATGTCCTGTGTGTCATGCCGGCAGTCTGCCGTTCAGCGCCCAGATGAGCGCGGTATGGACTCCGGCGGCGGGCACGGTGAGCAGCACCGACCGCAGCACGGTCATCACGAGATGATGCTGCTTTGCGCCGATTTCCGGGTCGGCATTGCTTTTCACGAGATATTCCGCGATGCGGCAGGAGAGCGCGAGGGCATCCCGCAGCGGAAAGAGCAGCAGCATTGCAGAAAGAAATGCCATCGGGAAGATGAACGCCCCTGCGATGCAGAAGCCCTGCCGGAAGCCGTACTGCAAGAAGCAGTCAGCCGCCGCGATGCCGTAAGCCGTGCCGCGTGAAAGCAGCAGCGCACAGAGCAGAGGTTGTCCCCAGCCCCAGCCGCTGAGCAGCAGCGCGCCGCCAAGCAGCAGCACGACCGGGAGCGCTGCGGTGCAGAAGACATCCCAGAGTGTGCGGAGATGCTCGGTATAGCAAAGCCCCTGTGTCAGCAGCGGATGCAGCGCGGCATCCGGGAAAAGCTGCCGCAGTGCCGTGCCGAGCGCTGTGCCTGCGAGCATCAGAAGCAGCAGCAGCTTCACGGGGTCGAGCGGCTTGTTCAGTGCGCTTGTCCGTTCTGTGCGCGCACGGATCTGTGTGCCGGTTTCAGTGATCATATTGCATCCCTCCGCTGACAGCTTATGCGGAGGGATCAGAATTTATACCTGTTATCTGCGTTCTGCGCCTGCAAGCTCATAGGCGCGGTCGGTGCAGTGCTCGCAGCACTTTCTGACAGTGCCGGTGAGGTCGCCGTCATAGAGCTCCGAGAGACCGGCAAGCGTGGTGCCGCCGGGGGAGGAGACCATTTTGATCAGCTCGTCGATGGAATAGCCGGAATCGGTCATCATTTTTGCGGAGCCGACCATCGCCTGTGCAAAGAGACGGAGCGCTGCGCCGCTTTCGATGCCTTCCTTCTCCGCAAATTCGAGAAATCCCTTTGCAAAGAGATAGAGGAACGCGGGCGAGCTGCTGTTGACGGCGATGATCTCGCGCATTTTGCTTTCGGGCACTTCCTCCGCGATGCCGCAGGTTGCGAACATCTGCTTTGCCAGCGCAAATTCGCTGTCGGTGATGCCGTCACATTTCGCGAGGGCGGTCGCGCCGAGACCGAGCATCAGCGGGGTGTTCGGCATGACAAGGATGATGCGTGCATCGGGAATCGTGCGGCTGCGGATGAATTCCGCAGAGATGCCGGCGCAGATCGAGATGATGACCTGCTCTTTGCGCAGTGTCAGCGATTCGAGCACGCCGCCTAACACCTGCGGCTTGACCGCAAGCACGAGAAAATCCGAAGCATCGGCGAGCGCCTGCGCGGATTCGCACGCAGATACGCCGATTTCAGCGAGTGCGCTGAGCTTTGCGCTGTCGGTGTCAAAGCTCATGATCTGCGCGATCGTGCCGTCCTGCATGAGGGGCGAAGCGGCAATGCCGCGCATCATAGCGGTGCCCATATTGCCGGCACCGAGAAAACCGAGTTTCATATTATCCTCCGATTTTACGCGCTGATGCGCTGCTTTTTGAAGACCTGCTCATAGGCTGCGAGCACAGCGGGCAGAATGGCAGCGATCAGAATGAGATCGAACGGCAGCTCAATGAGATTTTTCGCGACGCGGGCTGCGATGGCAGCGCCGACGGTGCGGTCAGAGAGGAAGCCGTAGTGGAAATTCGCGGCGGTGTTGCAGACCAGATTGATGACGGCAACATCGAGAATGCGGGCGATAAAGAGCCGGATCATGACCTCGGCCAGACGCTGGCTGCCTGTCCGCTTCACATATTTGCGGTAGGCGATCAGGCCGTAGATGAGACCCTGCGCTGCGCCGATCAGCGTGTAGAGCGGGAAAAAGGTTCCGTCCGGTGCAACGAGATAGCCGAGCACATCACAGATTGCGCCCGCAAAGAAGCTCACGCTCGGGCCGTAGAGCATGCCGATCGCAGCGATGGCAAGAAATGCAAAATTGATCTTTGCAAAGCCTAAGTTGATTGTGAAGCCTTCGATCACCATAGAGAGGGCGATCAGCAGACCTGTGACGATGACAGAGCGCAGCTCCTTGAGCTCCGCAGCGGATTGGGAGAAAGCCGAACATACTTTTTTCATAATAAAACACTCCTTTGCACAATGACTGAATGCACAAAGGAGTGTTGTCTGTTCCCTTATGCCTCAGCGGGATGCGAATATTCCACCGCAAGCGAGAACGCAGTCTGCTTTTCGTCCGTCCGACAACTCCCCGTTCGGGCGGCACTTTACGCGGAATATTCTACTCTGATGCGCTGTGCGGTTTGTCTGCACAGTGCACGGCATGAAACGATCTCAGATGCTGATCTGACGGTTCATCTCATAGAGATCGTCGTCAAAAGGCTTCTTCATCTGAAGTGCCTCCTGAATATCGTAATCCACGAGCTTGGTGCCGCGGATACCGACCACTCTGTTGCCGATGCCCTGCTCAAGCAGGTTCACGGCGTAGTTGCCCATCTGGCTTGCGAGCACACGGTCGCGCACAGTCGGCGAACCGCCGCGCTGAACATGTCCGAGTACAGTTGCGCGGGACTCGATGCCGGTCTTTGCCTCAATGAATTTTGCGAGATCTGCGGAGTAGTTCGGCGCCTGCATTGCAACGCCCTCTGCGACGATGATGATGAAGTTCTGCTTGCCGATCTTGCGGCTTGCCTGCATCTTCTCGACGATCTTCTCGATGTCAAATTCCTTCTCGGGGCAGAGCACCTCAACGGCGCCGCACGCAACACCGGTATTGACAGCGATATAGCCTGCGCCTCTGCCCATGACCTCGACGACGGAGCAGCGGTCGTGGCTGTGGCTGGTATCGCGGAGCTTATCGACGAGCTCCATGACGGTGTTCATTGCGGTATCGTAGCCGATGGTGAAATCGGTGCTGGAAATATCGTTGTCGATGGTGCCCGGGAGACCCACGCAAGCGATGCCGTGGCGGGAAAGATCGCCCGCGCCGCGGTAAGAGCCGTCGCCGCCGACGACGACCAGACCCTCGATGCCGAGCTCATGACATGCCTCAACACCCTTCAGCACACCTGCCTCCTCCTTGAACTCGGGGCAGCGTGCGGTATAGAGCAGCGTGCCGCCGCGCTGGATGATGGACGAGACGGAACGTGCGTTCATCTCGAAGGTATCACCGTGCAGCAGACCGTTATAGCCTCTGCGGATGCCGACGACCTCCATGCCCTTATAAAGGGCAGTTCTCGTGACGGCACGGATCGCCGCGTTCATGCCCGGTGCGTCGCCGCCGCTTGTCAGTATGCCGATTCGCTTCATATGTGGATCCTCCTTGAATTGATGCCATGTCTCTGAGACCGAGGCATATCCTTTCTTTATTACAGCATTTGCCATGTTCTATTTTACTACTTTTTCAGTGCCGTGTCAAGGGGGAAGACGCGGATTTTTCAATTTTGTCACAATTCGTCTCTGCACGCCGGAGAATCTTGGCAGATGCCTGCACGGGTTCCGGCGCGGCGCAGGGCATATTTCCGCTTGGTGGCGAGCCCGCCGCGGATATGGCGCTCCTGCTTGTTTTTCTCAAGCACGGCGTGTACCTGAGCGGAGAGCCCCGCGTGGAGCTGCGGCAGCCGCACAGACACATCCTTGTGCACGGTCGATTTCGAGATGCCGAACGCCTCTGCGGTGCTGCGGACGGTGGCACCGTGCTCCAGAATATAGCTGCCGAGCTCCACGGCACGGTCGTCGAGCGCATCTGTGCGGCGCTCTGCCGCATGTCTTCTGGCTTTGCTCATTTGCTTCCCTCCTCATGAAAGCGGGAAAAGATCCCACTGCACAATATGCGGAGGAAAGCGAAATCATGCGCGTTATTTCAGGCGGATGCGGATTTCGCCGGTTGCGCGCCACTGCTCGCTGCCGTCGTCCTCGTAGCGCACGAGAAGCCGGAGGTCGTCATCGGCGGCAAGGGCGAAGGCGGGGCGCTCGGTGCCGTTCTCGCAGACGGTAATCGCCTTGCCGATCACGCAGAGCCGCGCCTTGTAGCCCGCAAGATAATGCCGCTCCCGGATCCCGGCGTATTCGTCGAGGAGGGCGTCCGTGAGGGCGGCGGCGCAGCGGTCAAATGCCGCATCTGCGTCGGTGCCCTGCGGGAAGACAGCGCCTGCAATATCCCGGATTTCGGCGGGGAAGCCGCCCTGCGGCGCGAGCAGGTTGATGCCGATGCCGAGCACGGCGTAATCGGGGACAGCACCTTCGGAAAACTTCGCTTCTGCGAGAATGCCGCAGATCTTTTTCCCGTGAAGCAGCAGATCGTTCACCCACTTGATCTCGGTCTTCTCACCGCTCACCAGCTCCACGGCGCGTGCTGCGGCGGTCGCTGCCATCGGGGTCAGGCGCCGGACAGTTTCCGTGTCAGGGCGAAGCAGCATGCTGAGATAGAGCCCTGTGTGCTCGGGCGAATAGAAGGCGCGTCCCTGCCGCCCGCGCCCGGCGGTCTGCTGCATCGCTGCAATGACCGTGCCCGCGGGAGCACCCTGCTCGGCGGCTTCGCGCACAAGGTCATTTGTGGAGGTGACGGTCTCATAGACGCTGAGGGGCACTTTGTGCTGCATCATTTGCAGGATGCGCGCTTCGCGTGTGGTGTCACGCTGCATAGGAGGAATCATCCTTTCTGAGAAAGCGCCGCCCCGTGCGGAACGGAGCGGCAGAATTGGTTATTGATCTACTTCGATGATTGCGATAATATCTGTGACAGCATACTCATAACCCGGGATATAACGAAGCTCACGGATTATGCCGCTGCTGTGTGTCTTGACTTCTCTGCCGTTCTTTAAGGCACAGATTGCCTGTTCTTTTTCCACACGGTCTCCGACCGCAACAAGCATTCTGTCAATTTGTTTGTAGCAGCCGGTTATCGTATCGTATCGCGGTGCATGGGGGAACCGTCTCCTCAGCATAATATCTGCTTCAAGGGATGTCTGTCGCTTGAGCTTTTCGTCCTTTTCGTCAGCGAACACCTCGAAAATGCCCAGAATGAAAAACACAAGGACAGCTATGCCGATCAGGGGGCGGCCGAGGAAGAAGAAAACGCCGAGCGCTACGGCAATAAGAAACACGATGATAAAGCCGATCACAAGACCGGCTGTGAGCGGATCTCCGGCATGGAGATGCGCATATTTGTAGAGATCCAGATCGGAGCAGTTCTCCAGGATCTCTTTGCGGGTGGCAGTCTTTTTTAGCTTTTTCAGGTCATAATCGAGAAAAAAGAAACGGTGTGTACCGACCATCGTACCGTCGCTGCATCCCTGCGGAATCTGAATCTTTTGATTTCTGATTTGGATTTTCTTGCCGTACGCGGCATCTTTTGTGTGAAGCGTGACCGCACCCGCAAAGAGCAGTCCGAGATCCGGCTCCGCCTTCTCGCCCCAGAAATCTCCGGCAGCTTCCGCTGCACGGATATGCAGCCTGACGAGCAGATTGCCGCGAGCGCCGGTTGCAGGGTCTTCCTTGCCACGCCCGTTTATGCGGAGCGCCAGCCCTTCCCTGGATCCGGCGGGAATGCTGATATCATAGGATTTGCCGTTCACGGTCACACGCTTCCGGCAGCCCTGCGCCGCTTCTTCGGGCGTCAGATCGAGCGATGTGACAATATCGAGATCGCCGGAAACGCGCACGGGCTGTCCATTCTTTGCCGTCTGCCCGGCTGCTGCGCGGTCATCTGCATAGGAGGTCGCACCGACGGTCGCGCCGGAATCGTATCCCGAAGCACCGACAGTGCCCTGTGTGGCTTCGTCGGTGTAGCCCCAGTTGTTGCCGACGGTCGCTTCTTCTGATGCGGCAGAAGGGGCGGGCGCCGCTGCCTTCTGCGATGCAGACACGGATGCTGCGGCTTTCGGCGCCTGTGCCGGTGCTGCGGCGCGCAGTGCGGCTGCGAACTCCTCCGGCGTCTGGAAGCGCGCTGCCGGATCATAGGCAGTCGCTTTCAGGACAACCTGCCTGAGCGCTTCGGAGCCGTCGGCAGGCGGGGGGAGCGGCGTGCCGGAAAACCGCTTCTGCTTTGCTTCATCGACCTCTCTTGCGGAGGGAAGCTGCGGCGGGAGCGGCAGAAAAGGACCGGTCCGGCGGTTCAGCATCCAGTAGAGCACCATGCCGAGCGAATAAATATCGACGCTGGCATTATAGGGGCGGCTGTTGTAGACCTCCGGCGCCATGAAGCCGTAGGTGCCGGTTTTGGTGCCGCCTGCGGTGCGGTCGGTGGTCTTCGAGACACCGAAATCGCCGAGCTTGCAGGTGCCGTCGCGTGCGATGAGGATATTGCCGGGCTTGATATCGCGGTGAATGATATTGTGGCGGCGGCAGGCGGAGAGCGCATTGCAGAGATCGGTGCCGACCTTGATGACGGTGACATCATCGGGCTGTGTGCCGATCACTTCCGTCATGGTACGGAGCAGCTCCATGCGGATAAAGAGCGAGTAGCCGATGCCGTTCTCATTTTTCTGATACTGGATATCCTCGCAGTGAATGATGTTGGCATTGCCCTTGAGCGCCGCCATCAGGGAATATTCATTTGCGATATCGCCGAGATCGGCGTAGAAGCGGCTGTTGATGCTTTCCAGATCGAAGCCGGACGCTGAGAGCTCGTTGTATTCGCTCATGTCATGCGGCACGGTGATGATTTTCACGGCTGCATGCTCGGTTGTGCCGAGCAGGTCGCGCTCGATCTCATAGACGCTGCCGAAGCTGCCGCCGCCGAGTCTGCGGACGATTTTCCAGTCGCTCCACGGGAGCTTTATTTCTGATTGCATGTGCATTACCTCTGTTTTCTGTGATTCCGGGAGCCGGTGCTCAGTTTTTGCCGCTGCGGGGCGGCTCAAGCTGCTCCGTCAGGGTATTCCAGATTTTCTTGAGAAAGGGAACAGCGCCGCTTTCCGCGGGTGCATCTGTCTGCGCTGCCTGCTGCGGGGTGTCTGCGGCTCTGTCCGATGCACCCTCCAGCACGCGGCAGACCGTGACAGTCACATTGTCCTTGCCGCCGTTTTGGAGTGCTTCCGCGATGAGCGCGGTGACACAGGCAGAAGCAAGACCGGCGCTTCCGAGGATCTCCCGGATGCGATCTTCTTCGACCATATCGGTGAGGCCGTCGCTGCAAATGAGATAGATGTCTCCGGCGCGCAGCTCTGCATGCACGGTGTGCGGCTCAATGCGCAGCTCAGCGGGATTCATCCCGAGATACTGCGTCAGATGCGGCTTGCGCAGGATGCCGTGCTCGCGCAGGAAGGCCTCATCGGTGTGATCCTGCGAGATTTGCAGAAAGCGGCCGTCCCGCAGCCCGAAGATGCGGCTGTCGCCGACATTGCAGGCATAGACCGAGCTGCCGCGGAGCCAGAGGACGGATTCCGTCGCACCCATCTGCCGCGCCTCGCGGTGCTCCGCCTCCTCATAGACCGAGCGGTTCAGCGTTTCCGTGCATTCCGTGAGAAAGGCGGTCACATCCGAAGGGTGCGGCGTGCGGCGCACCAGATCACGCAGCTCTGCCGCTGCCGTATAGGATGCGACCTCGCCGAATTCCCCGCCGCCCATGCCGTCAAAGACCGCAAGGCAGATGTCGTCCTTCAGCGCGCAGCAGAAGGAGAGCGGCTCGTTCTGCCCGTTGTTTTCCTCGGGCAGAACGGTATCCGCAAACAGAAAATTGTCTTCGTTGTTGGAGCGGATCTTTCCGATATGGCTGCCGCAGGCGGCGTCAATCAGAAGGCTCATGCTTCGGCTTCCTTCTCAGCGAGGACGCGGCGGACATTCAGCACCATTTCCATCGGCTTGAATTCCTCGGTGCGGTAGCCCTCAAAGAGCACCTCTTCAATGTCAGACATCATGAAGCCGAGCTGATAGCTCATGTCGATATTGCCCTGCGGATAGGGAATGCCGACATAGTCCATGACCTGATTTCCCTTGAGTGCGCTCTGCTGAAGATAACCGAAGATCATCATCGGCTGTTTCAGATCCTTCAGCCGCACAACAGAGCCGATCGGCAATACTGTATTCATAGTTTACCTCCGTATGTATCGTGTTTATCGTTATATGCATTCATTTGCGGCGGTTTTCCGATCAATCTCACTTGACGATTTCTGAGAAGACGCTTGTTACGCCGCCGAGGGCGCTCGAAAAAAATCCGCCGTGCTGATTGATGGATTTGCCGACCTGCGAGAGGCTTTCCGCGACCTCTTTCAGATCGCCGATGCCGGTTTCAAAATAGCGCTTTGCAGCCGTTCCGATGCCGCCGCTCTCCTTGACGAATGACACGGCATCTGCGGCGGTGTCATAGATTTTCTGGAAGGGAGAATCGCAGTCATCATAAAAATGCTTGTAATACTCCCGTGTTTCTTCATCGCCGGTCAGAGAACCGTAGAAGTCTCCGAGTGCCTGTTTTGCCATATCGCCGATGGATTCGCAGCCGTTATTGTTATAATACTCGCTGACGCCGGGAATCAGCTTGACGACTTTTTCAATACTTTCACCGGCAGTATCCAGCACCGGCTGAACGGTCGAGGACCAGCCGATATCCATGAAGCTCTTGAGACTGGGGTCGATCGCAAAGCGCGTGACCGCAGATACCGAATCCTTGGTGACATTGACATAGTATTTTGCCATCTTGCCCGCATCGGTTTTGTCGAGCCCTGTCGCTTCCATCATTCCCGTCAGAATGCTCTCCATTCCCGTTTTGCCGATGGTCTCTACGGCGCCGTTATAATCGCCGTCGAGCAGCTTCTCGAAGGCTTCCGGGAGAGCCTTGTAATCACCCATCGTGTCCTTGAGCACATCCCCCTTGACCTTATCAATCCATGCACGGAAAGAGGATGGCATCGTCTGCTGGTATTTTTCAATATAGTCTTTTGTGCCGCTGCGCAGCTCTCCGAGTTTATCCACGCCTTCAACCAGCGCCTTGCCGATCAGCAGTGAGATCGGCACCTTCTTGAGCTGATCTGCGCCGAGCTTGCCGCCCATGCGCTGTGCCCAGCGCTGCTCGAAATCGGTGAGCGCGGCCGCGGCACGCTTGGTGGAATCCGCCGAGATCTTCAGCATATTGAGCGAGCCGAGAAAGCTCTTCTGTGCGCTGCCGATCTTTCCGGCAAAATTGTTGGAGAGCTTGTCGCTCCAGCTTGCGCTGACATTTTTCAGGTCGCCGAGGACGCCGTCCAGCAGCGATTGCAGCGAGGAAGCGATTTTCTCCATCTGACCGCTCTGCTGCATCAGCAGCGCGGGATCTACTTCAATGCGGTTTGCCATCTGATCGCCTCCCTTTATTTCTGATTACGGAATCCCGTTCCGAGCTGACTTCTGAGATCGGAGAAGCTGACGGTGTTTCCGAAGTTCCTGGTCTTTTCGACTGCTTCCTGCCCGATCTTTGCAGCGATCTGCGTAAAGCCGCCGTTCCCGGGGAAATGCAAGCCGCCGGAATGTGTGCTGCCGAAGCTGTGACCGCCGCCGCCGCCGGTGCTGCCTGCACCGGGCACGAGCGACAGAAAGCGCGAGATCAGTTCTTCGACGCCGTTGATTTTCTGATTGAGCCCGTCCTCTGCCGCCTTGAAGGCTTCGGAGGCTGCAAGGATTTCACGGTAATAGGATTCCGCATTCTCCTGCAAACGGTTTGAGTCTGCGCGGTTGCGCTGGGTGTCCTCGACGATCGCGTCGCGCTGCGGGCACTCCCAGTCCGTGTGGACCGTGATGGAATTGAGGAGCTGTGCGGCTGCTGCGATGGCGTTGTTTGCCTCCTGTGCCATGCGTGTATACTGCTCAAGATCCTCTGTGACAATATCAATTCTGGCTGCCAAGACAGTTCCTCCTCTCAGAATGAATTTCGGATGCGCTGTGCGCAGTTTGCGTCAACCTCCTGAAAGCTCGTCGCCGATTCGCTTGTATAGCTCTGGAAAGTCTCCAGAATCTGCTTCAGGAGCTGCTGTTTCGAGTAAAAGCCTTCGGTCATCGCACGGTAGGTTTCCTTCGCGACGCCTTCCCAGGAGGACTCGATCGACTGATTGAGATGATTGATCTCCTGCTGGATCGCATCGAATTCTCCGATTTTCTTCTTGATCAGTGTGCTGAGACCTGTGAGGTTCTCAAGCTCCATACGGATCTTCGGCATATGTCTCCCTCCCTCTTAGCCCTGGATATTTCCGGCATGTGCGGCATCAAATTGCAGATATGCCGTAATCGCAGCCTGAATATTCTGAGAGGCGCGGCTGATCTGTGCATTCAGCATGTCGATGCGCTTTTGCAGCTCTGCGGATTTCTCCGAGATCGCGCGCGTGGTCTCGCTGGTCATGGTATCGGCACTGTTTTGCAGCCGGACGAGCGCCTGCCGTGCCTGCCTGAGATTCTCGGCAGCCTCGCTGAGCTTTTTGATGTCGCTTCTGCCGGCATCTGCGTCGATTTTATATTCTCCGTTAAACATAGCTTATTCTCCTGTGACAGTCCGATAGAGAAGCTCTGCGGCTTCCGTGTCGGTGAGCGTTTTCGGTGCATCCTCTCCTGCGGGGAAGCAGAAGACCGCGCCGTCCTGTTCATAGACTGCTGCCTGTGTGAGTCCGGTGCCGACAACGGCACGCTTTGCGGAGATCATGCGCGAGAAGCGGTCGGTATCCGGCTGCTCCGGTGCCCTGGCATCCGCAGCATGTGTGCCGACTGCTTCCGCGATCACTCTGCGGATGCTGTCTGCGGTCGCTTCGGAGACAGTGAAATCCCCGCCCTCTGTGACGATCTCGGTGATGCTGTCTTCGCCGAAATGATAGCGGTGCGAGACGGCTGTGACAGAATCGCCTGCGATGCCCAGAAGGATCTCGCCGCTGACTTCGCTCCCGAACACATTGCGGAGCAGCTTTTCCGCCTCCGGCATCACGGTGACCGCACCGCTGAACCGCTTGCGGATGATCCCTGCGCGTGCGAGGTCTTCCAGCGCCTTTGCACGCATGGCATCGTAATTCTTCTCAATCTCATGCATTGCCTCAATATAGGCATAGTCGATGTACTGCCCGTCCAGAAGATCTCCCAGAAAGAAGAGCTCCTCCGGGCGCAGCTTCAATACCGAATCCATAGCTGCCTCCAGTCTCAGCCCTGCTGGCTGCGGGAGAGCTCCTGATCAAGCGCCTGAAGCTCATTGCTGTAGTCTTCCAGCTCCTTGGCATAGGAGGCGATCAGCTCGCGAAAATCGCGGAAGGTCGATTCATGGCTCTCGAATGCGTCTGCGAGCTTCCGCTGCGCATCGCCCTGCCATTCACTTTCGAGCGAGGTGATCGTGCGCTTGAGCTTCGAGATGACGCTCTCGAAATCCTCGCCTGCCGCCTTCACGCTTTTTGCTGCCATGCGGATGCCCTCCGGATTCGCCCGGAGTTTGCCGCTGCCCTGTCCTGCCATAAGTAATACCGCCTTTCTGATTGTTTATTGCAGCACCAGAACGTCGCCGTTCCAGATGCCTGCATCTTCGAGTGTTTCTTCCTGTGCAAGCTGCCGATTGAGGCGCGCACAGAAGAGCGCCCGCCCGCTGACGGGCCTGCCGGTGTATCCGCCCAGTGCATCGCAGATCTGCTGCATCAGCACTGCCGCGGGCGTTTCGCACGGCATTTCCAGGTCATAGGACCGTTCGCCGCTGTCTGTCTGATAGTTGACAGATACAATGATCATTCGCATGCTGCTTTCAGCTCCCTTCCCGTCTCATCGGATCAGCTTCACGCGGAGCATCTTTCCGCAGTCGCAGACAATGCCGTCGCCCTCGCGGATCGGCTCACTGCGGTTCTCTGCATTCTTCTGCGAGAACCAGTCATGATCGCGGAGCTTGCCGCCGATGCAGATGCCCTTCTGCCAGTTCTCCTGCGCGTAGTCGGAGATCTCGGGATTGTCGATCAGCGCGACTGTGAGGCTGTCAAAGAGAAGATCGCTCTCGATCTCTTCTGCCGAGCCGTGCGCCGCGGTGAGGATCCCGAGCTGACCTGTGTGACGGCAGAGCTGCACCAGGATCTCGCGGCTTTCGTCAGAGAGCATTTCTGCTGTTTTGCGGATGCCGTCGATCAGAATGCAGATCTGCGCTCTGCCTGCGGCTGCTTCCGGATTTTCCGCACCGGCATCCTGTGCGGCATAGAGTGCATCCTCGCGCTTCTCTGCTTCCCTGCAGAGCGCCTGCACGATGCGTTCGCAGCCCGCTGCATCCGAGGCATACATCGCCGCCTTTGCCTTCAGTGCGGAGAGCGCACCGCGTGCATCCAGCACATAAATGCGGCTGTCGCGGTTCGTGAGCATCAGTGCGCCGAGTGCACCGAGCACTGCGGAGCCTTCCGCGGCGTCCTGTGCGGAGATCAGCATGGAATGCTTTTCGTGCAGATTGAGATAAACCGGCTGAAAGCTGTCGTAGTCAAGGCCGACCGGCAGAAGATCCGGGACGCCGTAGAAGGGCGCGAGGGTCTCCACTGTGACCGTATCGGGCATGGATTTCGGCGCAGACGGGGTATCGCCCGCGAATGCTGTGCGCATTTCTGCAATCAGCGCTTCCAGTGCAGCACCCGCCTCTGCCCCCTCCGGCGCAAAGACTGCCGTCTGGAATTCTGCCGCTGCCTTGTCGCGGATCAGACCTCTGCCGGGGTTCGACGGGAGGCCGCAGCCCTCCGGCAGCTCAGCGACGACGCCGCGGTAATCATTGCGGTCTGCCATATGCAGTGCGATGTTGCCGCCGATGTTCGCCTGAAGATTCATGCCGGTCTTGTTGGGATTGTTGCTTGTAAACACAAGATGAATGCCGCAGTCGGAGCCCGACATGCTGAGCTCAATGAGGAACGGTGCGATGTCATCCGCAAAGGCCGTGAGACGGATCTCATTGTCGATGATGACAAAGACTGCGGGGAGATTCTGTTTCTTCTGCACATACTGTGCGTAATTTGCGACCTTTTCCTTTCGGAAGCAGATCTTGCGCTTCTGCATTTCAGCGGTCATGCGCTCCTTGAAGCGTTCCATCTGCTCCGGCTCGCCCTCGCGGATGAGCGCACTGACATGGGGCAGCGCCTCGAAGCGGCTGAGACTGCCGCCGCCGAAATCGAGCAAAATCATCTCGGCCTCTGCGGGGGAGAAGGTCATCGCAAGCCCGGTGATCAGTGTGTGCAGGAGGGTCGTCTTGCCGGAGAGCGGTGCGCCGTAGACCGCATAATGCGGTGCTGCATCGAAATCCATGTACTGCACGCCCTGCTCCTGCATCGCCGGACGGTCGTAAATGCCGATCGGGATGCAGAACGGCGGACGCTCGCCCTGCCATGTGCTGCCGTCGAAGCGCGGCGCTTTGAGCACGGTATGATACGGGACATGTTCCGGGAGCGGCGGCATCCAGGGACCTCTGAGGCGCCTGATGTTCTGCCGCTCTGCGAGTGCTGCGATGTACTGCACGATCGCCGTGAGCTGGTCGCTGCCGACTGTCTGCTGCCTGCCGTCTGCGGTCTGTTCCGCACGCCGGAGCCGTTCACCGCTGACATCCACAATCCGCACGAGATCGGGATACTGCACTTCCTTTTCCTCGGCATAGACTGCACCGCTCCAATAGGATTGCAGCAGGACGAATTCCTCATCCTCGCCGATGCGGACATAGGCTCTGCCGCGCTGGGTGATGCCTGCCGCATCCGGGCGCTTGATCATTTCCTTGCTGTCCTGCACGCTGCCGACCTTCATGCAGATCCGGAAGCGTGAGTTGCTCTCGATCTGATCATCGACCACACCCGCCGGGCGCTGTGTCGCCAGCACAAGATGCATGCCGACGCTTCGTCCGACACGCGCCAGAGAGGAGAGCTCCTTCATGAACTCCGGCTCTTCCTTCTTGAGCTCGGCAAATTCATCGGAGACAATGATCAGATGCGGCATCGGCTCTGCCGCCTTGCCGGAGTAGTAAAGCTGCATATACTGATCGACATCATCGACGCCGGGATATTTTTCCAGCAGGATCATGCGGCGCTTTGCCTCGCGTTTCAGCGACACGAGCGACCGCGAAATGTTGGTGTCGATATTCGTGATCTTGCCGACCACATGCGGGAGCGCCTCCAGCTTGTTCGCCATGCCGCCGCCCTTGTAGTCGATGATGACGAAATTGACTTCATGCGGGTGATAATTCACCGCCATCGAGAGGATCCAGGTGCGGAGCAGCTCACTTTTGCCGGAGCCGGTTGTGCCCGCGAGCAGACCGTGTGCGCCGTGCGCCTTATAGTGAATATCGAGACAGTAATGGCTGCCGTTCGGGAGCACGCCGATCGGGGTGCTGAGCGAATCGCAGACGGGGTGACTGCGCCAGCGCTCGGGAATTTGCAGTGCCTCGACTGATTTTGCACCGAAGCCCTCCAGGAAGGTGATGCTGCTCGGGAGCGCATTGCTGCGGAGCTGATCCTCAAGCTCCAGCGCTGCCATTTTCCGTGCAAACGCGCTGAAATCAGGTGCGCTGACGGACGGATCGCGGCTGAATGCCGCACGCTTGTTTGCGTGGAAGCGGTCGTAGACATAGGGGAAATCCTGCGTGAGATCGAGGAAGGTGCCGCAGTCACGCGGGAGATAATAGAGATCGTCAAAGAGGAAGAAGGTCGATGCACCGATGGCGGTGCCGCCGGAAGCCAGCAGATCGAGCAGCGGCTCCTGTTCGACCGCTTCCCTGCTGCCGAGCACAATGACGTAATGCGGGAGCGGGGGCGGCGCCTTCTGCGCGGTGATGCCGCCTTCTGCCGCAGCCTCCGCACGGCGGCGCAGTTCATCATAGAGCATCTCACAGAGATGGTGCGCACGCGCTTTGTCAAAGGCGAGATAGCGGAACTGGCTACTGCTGTCCCAGATATGCGGGAGCCAGCGCAGCGACGCCCATCTGCCGCGCTCTGCGTTCGGAAAGATGCCGACCAGCCGCACCTCATTCGGGGAGTGATGCGTGGTCAGCGAGACAATGATATTGCGCATGATATGCACTGCCTGATCGCGGTTTCCGAAGACGCCGACAGTCGGTGTCTCACGGAGGGGCAGGCGGCGGGGGATGTAGTCTACGAGCTCGTTTTCCTCTGCAATCTGGTTGCAGAGCGCTTCCAGCTCGTCATCCTCCATCATAAGGCCGCGGTTTTCCGCATAATTCTTGATCGGGACGCAGAGCGGCTCATAGCCCATGCCGATGCGGACATGCAGGAAATCGCGGTCGCAGGGACGGCGCTCCCAGATGCGGCGGTCGGTCTTTTGCAGCATGGCAAGGCAGTCTGCGGGGGCGGGATTCTCCTCTGTGATGATGCCGCGCTGCTCTGCCGCAACAGCGCCGATGCGTGCGCGCTGTGCTTCGATATAGGCTTTGTACTCCGTTTCGCGGCGCTGATTGTATTCCTCAATCTCCGCCTGCCGCTTCTTGTCGGCTTTTCCGGCGGATGCCATATTCCAGACACTCATCGCGATGGACGCAGTGCGGGCGAAGGCAAGTGCGGGGGAGGCGGCGCCCATCGAAAGACCTGTGGCAGCCATCACGCCCATGCTGACGAGATTTGCGATGCGGCTTGTCGGATGGTATTCCTGCCCCTTCTGCGGCGGACGGTCGAGCACGATTGTCTCCTGCGGCAGTTCATTCTGGAGGCGGGGCGAGAGCCGGTAGCGCAGGATCTTCGGTGCCTGCACGCTGCCGGCTTTCTCCTCCCCGAGGGGGGCAGCGAAATCCTGCTGCTTCTGCTCGGTCAGGCGGAGCGATGTGCCGACATTTTCAAATTCCAGCGTATTGTTCACCAGCCGGATGCAGACCGTGAGGATATGCAGCGTGTCGCCCTGCCGGAGAATCGCAGCCTTGATGCGCTTGCCGTTCAGGTAGAGACCGTTGGTGCTCTCCTGATCCTCGACGCGGACATTGCCGTCTTCGATGCGGAGCTGAAAATGCTGCCCCGAGACAAAGGGCAGTGCGATGCAGATGTCATTGCCCTGTGCTCTGCCTGCGCGGACGATGCCGTTCAGCGGGAGATGAAAGACGAGCGGGGAGATGCCTGTCATGCGCGAGGCATAGAGCGAGGTGCCGCTGTTTCTGTCTGCATGAAAAACAGTCCCGAGCGTCAGGTCATAGACAGCAGGCTGAAAGGGCGCACGGGTTCTGACCGTGAGCATTTCACCCTTCTCGCTGACAGAGATCTGTCCTTCTGCCATATTCTGAACGGGGACTGTATCTTTTTTCCCGGAGCCGAACGAGACGGTTTCGCCGGTCCTGACGGAGCGATAATAGAGCTGATCTTGATATCTCAGGGCAAAGCAGAGCATATCAGCACCTCGCTTCTGTTTGATAATCATAAAAAACTGGAATCATTATAGCATAATTCGGGCATTCTGTCAAGGGGAAGGGGAGAAAAAGCTGACCGGCACAGGGCGTGTCGGTCAGCGGAAGATGATGTGATTTCAGCGTTACCGTTCCTCGCGGAAATACGGCAAACCGAGATGCGCAGGCGGCTGTGCCTCGCGCTTGCGGCGCATGCTGATCGCGACAAGGAACACGATCGTGACCGCGTAGGGCAGCATCTTGAAGAGCTCCTGCCCGGAGATATCCAGATCGCGGATGTAGTTGTGGACGATATAGAGACCGCCGAAGAGGATCGAGCCGAGGATGCTGATATTCGGGCGCCACACCGCGAAGATGACCAGTGCGATTGCCAGCCAGCCGCGGTCGCCGAAGCCGTCGTTCGACCAGACGCCGTTTGCGTAGTCCATGACATAGTAGAGCCCGCCGAGCCCTGCAATCACGCTGCCGATGCAGGTCGCGAAATACTTGTACCGCCCGACACGGATGCCCGCTGCGTCCGCCGTTGCCGGATTCTCGCCGACCGCACGCAGATGCAGACCGATGCGCGTCTTGTTGAGGATGAACGATGTCAGCAGCGCGATGATGACCGCTGCGTAGGCAAGGAAGCTGTGCGAGAGGAAGATCTGCCCGAAGGCGCCGCATTTCTCCGCGAAGGGGAGCGAGGTGCGGAAGTAATTGCTCGTTGCGGTGAGGCTGATGGACGGCACATCGCTGCCGGCGAGCTTTGCAAGGGAGCCGCCGAAGAAATTGCCGAAGCCGACGCCGAAGGTCGTCAGCGCAAGACCCGTGACATTCTGATTTGCGCGCAGGGTCACGGTGAGAAAGCAGTAGATCAGCCCCATGAACAGGGAGCCTGCCATCGAGCAGAGCAGGGGAATCAGCACGGCGAGCACGGGGTGCATCGTCTCTGCGTGCTGCTCATAGAGAAACGCGCCGATGACGCCGCCGATGCCGCCCATATACATGATGCCGGGGATGCCGAGGTTCAGGTGTCCCGATTTTTCCGTGATGATTTCGCCGGTGGAGCCGAAGAGCAGCGGAATGCCCTGCATAATTGCGCGCTGCAAGAATCCTGCAATCATTTCGCCGCCTCCTTTTCTGTGCGCTTCACCTGATACTGGATGAAGAATTCGCAGCCGATGATGAAGAAAATGATGATGCCTGTGATGATCTCCGAGAAGGAGTCATTGAGCCCGAAGTTTGTGGAAATTTCGATCGCGCCCTTTTCGAGGAAGACGATCAGGAACGAGGTGAGGATCATCATGATCGGGTCGAATTTTGCGAGCCACGAGACCATGATGGCAGTGAAGCCTCTGCCTGCCGCCGTGTCGCGGGAGATGGTGTGGTCGGTGCCGGAGACCAGCAGGAGACCGGCGAGTCCGCAGAGGGCGCCGGAGATGAGCATTGTGCGGAGGATGACCTTCTTCACGGGAATGCCGATATAGCGTGCGGTGTTTTCGCTCTCGCCGACGACGGTGATCTCATAGCCGTGCTTGCTGTATTTCAGATAGATATACATTGCGGCTGTGACCAGCAGGACGATCAGAATGTTCAGCAGATAGTCCTTGCCGCCGATCGACGGCAGCCAGCCCGCGTGCGTGCTGCGGTTGATGACGCCGACCTGCCCGGAGCCCTTCGGCACCGACCAGCGGAAGGTAAAGAACGCGACAAGCTGGATTGCGATGTAGTTCATCATCAGCGTGAAGAGCGTTTCGTTCGTCTGCCAGTGTGCGCGGAAGAATGCCGGAATCAGTGCCCAGACTGCGCCCGCCGCGATGCTCACGACGATCATGATGAGCAGCAGCAGGGGATTCGGGATCCTGTCGCCGATCAGGATCATGCAGGCTGCCGTTGCGAGGCCGCCGACCAGCACCTGCCCCTCTGCGCCGATATTCCAGAAGCGCATCTTGAACGCAGGCGTCACCGCGAGCGATACGCAGAGCAGCATCGCGAGGTTCTGCATGAGACCCCAGATGCGGCGGGATGTGCCGAAGGCGCCGTCAATCATCGTTGCATAGATTCTGAGCGGGTTTTCCTTTGTCAGCAGGAATGCGACGATGCCGCTGACGATCAGTGCAATGGCAATCGCCGAGAGACGGATGATCCACGCCTTCCACCAGACGATGCTGTCGCGCTTGGCAATGTGAAACATCGGTTCATGCGTGTGTCTGCTCTGCGCCATCTGCGGCACCTCCCTTCTGCGTGTGTGCTGCCTGTGCAGCGCTGCTGCGGGTCATGAGGAGACCGATCTCCTCTTTCGTTGTCTGCCGCGCATCGACGATGCCGGAGATCTGCCCGGAGCTGATGACGAGGATGCGGTCGCAGAGCTCCAGCAGCACATCGAGATCCTCGCCGACGAAGATCACGGCGACGCCCCGCTCCTTCTGCTCATTCAGCAGGCGGTAGATTGTGAACGATGCGTTGATGTCAAGACCGCGGACGGGGTATGCCGCCATCAGCACGGTCGGGGAGGCAGCGATCTCTCTGCCGACGAGCACCTTCTGCACATTGCCGCCGGAGAGCCTGCGCACGGGCGTTGCGGCGCTCGGCGTCGCGACCTCAAGGTCTTTGATGATCTGCTCTGCGAGCGCACGCGGATCCTTTCGCGCAAGGAAGAAGCCCCTGCCCTTTTTGTAGCTGCGGAGCATGATGTTGTCCACAATATCCATATTCCCGACGAGACCCATGCCGAGTCTGTCCTCCGGCACAAAGGAGAGCCGGACGCCGAGCTCACGGATCTCAAGCGGAGTCTTGTCGCGCAGATTTTCGGTCTTGCCGGATTTCGGATCGTGATAGAGGATCTCGCCTTCCACATGCTGGAGACCGGCGATCGCTTCCAGCAGCTCACGCTGTCCGCTGCCCGCGATGCCCGCAATGCCGAGAATTTCGCCCGAATTTGCCGTGAACGAAATATTGTGCAGGATCTCGCTGCCCTCGCGTGTTTTGCAGGTGATGCCTTTGACATCGAGACGCGGCTTCGGATCCTTCGGCTCGGAGCGGTCGATATTGAGCGTGACCTTCTTGCCGACCATCATCTCCGTCAGCTCGCTCTCGTTTGTTTCGGCGGTGTTGACCGTGCCGATGTATCTGCCCTTGCAGAGCACCGCGACCTGATCGGAGAGCGAGAGCACCTCATGCAGCTTGTGCGTGATAATGATGATCGCCTTGCCGTCGTCGCGCATTCTGCGGAGGATGCTGAAGAGCTTTTCTGTTTCCTGCGGGGTCAGCACGGCAGTCGGTTCATCGAGGATGAGGATATCAGCGCCGCGGTAAAGCACCTTGATGATTTCGACGGTCTGCTTTTCCGAGACCGACATCTCGTAGACCTTGCGCGAGGGGTCAATCTCAAAGCCGTACTGCTCGCTGATCTCGCGGACACGCTTTTCGGAGCGCTTCAGATTGTATCTGCCCTCCTCCTCAAGGCCGAGCACGATGTTCTCGGTCGCGGAAAAGACATCGACCAGCTTGAAGTGCTGGTGGATCATGCCGATCTGATAGCGGAAGGCATCGCGCGGGGAGCGGATGACCGCCTCTTTGCCGTCCACGAAGATCTGCCCGTGATCGGGGTAATAGATACCGGCGATCATGTTCATCAGCGTGGTCTTGCCGCTGCCGTTCTCGCCGAGGATCGAGAGAATCTGCCCGTGATACACCGAAAGGCTGACATCGTCATTCGCGGTGATCTTGCCGAAGGTCTTGGTCAGATGCTGAAGCTCGATCGCGGGAACAGCCGTTTTCTTTGCCGTATCGCTCATAGTCTCACCTCGTTGTTTTTTAGAATTCGCAATGTGCAATCCGCAATCGCGGTATCGCCTGGCGGCGATGATCAGAACGGGCTTTGCGGAACCTTCATTGCGCATTGCAAATTGAGAATTGACAAGGCGGAGCACTTGTCTGCACTCCGCCTGTCGTTCATGTGTAACAAATCAATACATGGTATTGAGCTGTGTGATGCCGTCGATCGTCAGGTCGAAATACGGAGCAGAGCGGTACTCGGACTCGTGGAAGTAGCCGTCCTTGATCGCCTCGGTGTCCTTCTCATAGTTCGCGTCGGTGTCAACATCCGCCATGTAGCTTGAGAGCACATCGCCCTCCACGGTGAAGCATGCAGTATCGAAGACATGCAGCGTGCCTGCCTTGATCTTTGCGGCAGCATCGTCGATCGCAGCCTGAGTGCCCGCAGCAGCAGCCTGCTCGTTGACCTCGGTGAGCTGTACGGAGCCGGTATCCAGACCGCCGCACCAGTCCGCGTCAATATCCTTGCCGTCGAGCACGCACTTCACGGCATACTCATAATACGGTGCCCAGTTGATGCGGGAGGAAACGATAAATGTATTCGGGCAGGCATCCTTGGTGGAGCCGTTGTATGAGACATTCGGGACGCCGGCATTCTCGCAGGCAGTCGGTGCGCCCATCGAGTCAGCATGCTGGGAGATGAGCACGCACTTGTTTGCGATCAGCGTGGTCGCCGCTTCCTTCTCAGCGGTCTCGTCATACCACGAGCCGGTAAACTGTACCTTCATCGTTGCGCTCGGGCAGACGGACTTTGCACCGAGATAGAAGGAGGTGTAGCCGGAGATGACCTCTGCGTAGGTGTAAGCGCCGACATAGCCGATGACAGCCTCATCCGCGGTGATCTTGCCCTCGTCGATCATGTCATTGAGCTTTAAGCCTGCCGCGATGCCCGCGAGGTATCTGCCCTCATAGATGGAAGCAAATGCGTTGTTGAAGTTCTTGACATTCTCGGTGTGTGCCATCGTGCCGGTTGCGTGGCAGAATTCCACATTCGGATTTGCCTCTGCGACCTCGAGCACATAGGGCTCATGGCCGAAGGAATCCGCGAAGATGATGCTGCATCCGCGGTCAACAAGGTCTGCGGCTGCTTCCTTGCACTCGTTGGTCTCGGGGATATTCTTCTTAATGATGATCTGATCCTCGCTGAGACCGAGATTCTTGCGTGCCTCCTCCATCGCGTTGATGAAGTTCAGGTCGTAGGTGGAGTTCTCATCGTGCAGGCAGATGAGACCGACCTTGATGCTGCTCTTGTCGGACTTGCCATCGCCGCTGCCTTCACCGCCGCAGGATGCAAGACCGAGCCCGAGGGTACCTGCCAGCAGCAGGGCGCTGAGGCGCTTCATGTTCAGACATTTCATAGTGCGTTTCTCCTTTGATGTAGATTCTATGTAAATTTCATTTACATACAGTGTTCAGTGGCGGAAGGTGATGCCGCTTTCGTCCATCCGCTCGATGATTGCGAGCGATTCCACGCGCAGACCGCGTGCCCGGAGCGTTCTGCCGCCCTCCTGGAAGCCCTTTTCGATCGCGATTGCGGCACCGACGGCCTCTGCGCCCGCCTGCGCAATCAGATCAAGGAGCCCTTCAATCGCCTTGCCGTTTGCAAGGAAGTCATCGACGATCAGCACACGGTCGCCGGGGCAGAGATACTCGCGCTCAACGGTGACGGTGTAGTCGGTGTTGTGCGTGAAGGAATGCACGACCGTCTGATACAGCGCACCGGAGAGATTGCTGGTCTTGTGCTTTTTCGCAAAAACCGCGGGCACATGGAGCGCCGCACCTGCCGCGACCGCCAGCGCGATGCCGGATGCTTCGACGGTCAGGATCTTGGTGACATGATCTTCTGCGAAGAGCCTTGCGATCTCCGCACCGATTTCTGTCAGAAAATCGCAGTCGATCTGATGATTCAGGAAGGACGAGACCCGGAGCACGCTGCCGCCGTTCAGGATCTTTCCCTCTCTGAGAATCTTCTCCTCCAGCGCTTTCATGCAGATACCTCCTGTCAAAAAACAAAGAAACAGACTGCTACATCTCTGCGCAAGGGTCTGTCTCCGTGGCTTTTTCTGTTTCTAATTTCTATTATAGCGAAAAAACGCGAAAAAAGCAAGAGGGCATTTCAGCGAATTTGCATGAAATTCTGACTATCATTTGTGCATCATGACAAAGCAGCCCGTCCGGCGCAAAAAAATCCGCTGCTCCCCGTTGCAGGAAGCAGCGCATATACTATTAGGAGGCTTCATTCAACGGACGGGGGCTCAGACTGCTGCAAAGCCCTTTTCAAGATCGGCGATGATGTCGTCGATGTGCTCTGTGCCGATCGACAGGCGGATCGTCGCCTGCGTGATGCCCTGATCGAGCAGCTCTTCCTCGGTGAGCTGGGAGTGCGTGGTCGTTGCCGGATGGATGACCAGCGACTTCACATCCGCGACATTTGCCAGCAGCGAGAAGATCTCAAGATGGTCGATGAAGGCGTGGGCTTCCTTCTGCCCGCCCTTGATCTCGAAGGTGAAGATGCTGCCGCCGCCGTTCGGGAAATACTTTTCATAGAGCGCGTGGTCAGGGTGATCCGGCAGGGACGGATGGTTGACCTTCGCGACCTTCGGGTGATTCTTCAGATAATCAATGACCTTTTTTGTGTTCTCCGCATGACGCTCCAGACGCAGGGAGAGCGTCTCTGTGCCCTGGAGGAGCAGGAATGCCGCGAACGGCGAGATCGCTGCGCCCTGATCGCGCAGGAGAATTGCACGGATATAGGTGACAAATGCAGCCGGACCGACGGCATCTGCGAAGGAAATGCCGTGATAGCTGGGATTCGGCGCTGCGATCGGTGCATATTTGCCGGATGCCTTCCAGTCGAACTTGCCGGAATCAACGATCACGCCGCCGAGCGTGGTGCCGTGTCCGCCGATGAACTTTGTTGCGGAGTGGACAACGATATCTGCGCCGTGCTCGATCGGGCGGATGAGGAACGGCGTGCCGAAGGTGTTGTCGACAACGACCGGAATGCCGTGCTTGTGTGCGATCTCTGCAATGGCGTCAATATCGGGAATATCGGAATTCGGATTGCCGAGCGTTTCGAGATAGACCGCCTTGGTGTTCTCCTTGATGGCGCCCTCCAGCTCCGCGAGGTTATGTGCATCGACGAAGGTTGTCTGAATGCCGAACTGCGGGAGTGTGTGTGCGAGCAGATTGTAGCTGCCGCCGTAGATGGTCTTCTGCGCGACGATGTGGTCGCCTGCCTGTGCGAGCGCCTGAATGGTGTAGGTGATCGCCGCTGCGCCGGAAGCCAGCGCGAGACCCGCGACACCGCCCTCAAGTGCTGCGATGCGCTCCTCAAAGACGCCCTGCGTGGAGTTTGTCAGTCTGCCGTAGATGTTGCCCGGGTCAGCCAGCCCGAAGCGTGCGGCGGCATGTGCGGAATTCTTGAAGACATAGGATGTGGTGGCGTAAATCGGGACGGCTCTTGCGTCCGAAGCGGGATCAGGCTGCTCCTGACCGACGTGAAGCTGTAATGTTTCAAATTTATAGTTGCTCATGATGATTTACCTCATTTCAATAATATTCAATATAACAATAGTATGCGGCATCAGCCGCACGGATACGGACTGTGTAATGCTGATCTGCAACATCGCTTGCCGGGACACATTCGTCCGCGCCGGAGATTCTCCCGGGCGAGACGCGGAAAATGTTGTGACATCCGGGAACCCTCCTTTCGCCGATAACCGGTTATCAGTTTTTCCTATTGCTTCGGTATGTTTACTAGGATGATGCTATTATAGCATGAAGCGAAGCGCTTGTCAAGTCTTTTTCTACAATTCCTATATCTTTGGTGGGAAATATAAACAGAATTCACACATAATACATATTTTGTGCGATATGCACAACAAGAGCCGGAAAGCTTTGGCATGTCTGCCGTCCCGTTTTTCATTGACAAACCGCAGAACTTCTGCTATAATATTACATAATAAAGAACCAACCACTTGTTTCGACAGAAAAGAGGCGATAGTATGAAACCGATGATCATGACCATCAGCCGTGAATACGGCAGCGGCGGCAGAGAGATTGCCCAGCGCATCTCCGATCTGCTCGGCATCCCTGTGTTCGACCGCAAGCTCATCGACCTGACCGCGGATCAGTGCGGCTATTCCACCCGCTTCATTCAGGAGCACGAGGAGCGCATGACCAACTCCTTCCTCTTCAATATCGCGGTCTCCGGCGTCTACTCCCCGGCGAATGCCGCCTATATGCACGAGACACAGGCTGTCCCGCAGGACTATGTCTTCCTCACACAGAGCAAGATCATCAAGCAGCTTGCCGATCAGCATGAGTCTGCGATCTTCGTCGGGCGCTGCGCGGATTATATCCTCCGCGACCATCCCAATCTGTTCAGCGTGTTCATCACGGCGGATACCGATTTCCGCGTGAAGCGCGCCATCGAGATCGACGGCGTGGATCCCGACAAGGCGTATGCAGTCGTCAACAAGCGCGACCGTCTCCGCCGCAGACACTATAATTACTATACCGGCATGGACTGGGGTGCACGCAGCAATTACCACCTGATTCTCAACACCGGCAAGCTCGGTGTGCTCTCCGTGACCGATATTCTGACAAGTATCATTCAGAATGACTGAAGCTTAGGGGGAGAGACCCGCTTCTGCACCGTGCAGGAGCGGGTTTTTCTGCGCTCTGGGAGGAAAGCAGCTGATAGGCAGGTTCCGATTGGAGAGAATCGCATATAAAATAGCACAATATTGCATTGATTTTCCCGCGGCAATATTGTATTCTTAAAATAACATAATTATAGAAGATGCTGTATTGACGGCACGCAGCAATATATATTTACTTGGGGAGAAGAATCATGAAAAGAAGACGCATCCTTGCGCTCGCATCGGCAGCTTCGACTGCCCTTGCAAGCACCGGCGCGGCACTCTGTACCGCGTCACCGGCCGTGCAGACGACGGTCGTGAACGCCGCTGAGGGCGGCATGAGCGTGGAGTATCTCGACCGCGGCATCAGCGCCGTAAACACAGGCTCCGGCATGCTCGTGAGCTGGCGCTGGCTGTCCTCCGACAGCGACGCTGCCGTATTCAGGCTCTACCGCGACGGCACGCTCATTTACACCAGCAATTCCGGCGACGCCACCTGCTTCCTCGATGCGGGCGGCAATGCAAATTCCGTCTACAAGGTCGAGTCCGTCTCCGGCGACCGCGTGCTCAGCTCTGACACCTGCGCGCTGAAATCCGGCAGCACCTATTTCGACCTGCCCCTTTCGCCGCCCGGCTCGGGCTATACGCCGAATGACTGCTCCGTCGGTGATGTCGACGGCGACGGCGTGTATGAGATCTTCCTTAAGTGGGATCCGAACAATTCCAAGGACAATTCCCAGAGCGGCGTCACGGGCAATGTCTACATCGACTGCCTAAAGCTCAACGGCACCCGCCTCTGGCGCATTGATCTCGGTGTCAATATCCGCGCAGGTGCGCACTATACGCAGTTCTATGTCGCAGACTTCGACCTTGACGGCAGGGCGGAAATGACCTGCAAGACCGCCGACGGCACGAAGGACGGCACCGGAAAGGTCATCGGCGACGGCTCGAAGGATTACCGCAATTCCAGCGGCTACATTCTCTCGGGACCCGAATATTATACCCTCTTTGACGGCGCGACCGGCGCTGCCCTCGACACCGTCAATTATGAGCCTGCGCGCGGGACGGTGGCAAAATCGACATGGGGTGATGACTACGGCAACCGCGTGGACCGCTTCTGGGGCACGGTTGCTTATCTCGACGGTGTGCATCCGAGCGTTGTCACCGGAAGAGGCTACTACACCCGCATGACCGCGACCGCCTATTCCGTTGAGAACAAGAAGCTGAAAAAGCTCTGGGCATTCGACACGGGCTTTAATTCTTCTGCTGCCGGCTACGGCGACGGCAACCACAATTCGATGGCGGCCGATGTGGACGGCGACGGCAGGCAGGAGATCCTCACCGGCGCAACCTGCATCGACGACAACGGCACTGTCAAGTGGTGCCTCAATACCGGTCACGGTGACGCCATGCATGTCGGCGATCTCGATCCCTCGAACCCCGGTCTGGAGGAGTGGATCTGCCACGAGGACAAGGGCTGCGGCTACGGTGTTTCTCTGGTCGACTGCGACACCGGCAAGACGCTCTATCACGAGAACGGCGCAGGCGACACCGGCAGATGCTGCGCGGACAATGTCTGGGACGGCAACCCGGGCGCCGAGTGCTGGGGCAACAAGAACAGCGCAAACGAAACGCCTGTCATCAGCGCCACAACGCAGCAGGTGCTGAACTGCCGCAGACCTTCGATCAATTTCCTCTCTTACTGGGACGGCGACCTTGAGCGCGAGCTCCTGGACGGCGCCACCGATTCCCCGGCGACTATCTCCAAGATGACCGGCGCAGCCGGCAAGACCACCATCACCAATCTGCTCACCACCACCGGCTTCTATACCTGCAACACGACGAAGGGCACACCCTGCCTCTCCGCTGACATCTTCGGCGACTGGCGCGAGGAGCTGATCGTCCGTGCCGCAGACGCAAAGTCCATCCGCATCTACTGCACACCCTACGATACCAAGTACCGCATCACCACACTGATGCATGATCCGCAGTACCGCACGCAGGTCTCCGCACAGAACACCGCCTACAACCAGCCGCCGCATCCGAGCTTCTATCTGGGCTCCGATCAGCCGCTCCCGGCGCGTCCTGTAAACTCTGTGAGCGTCAGCTCCACGCTCCCGGGCGCTGCGTTCGATACAAATGAGACCTATGTGATCAAAAATGCCGGCAGCGGGCTCTTCCTCGCAGCCGAGGGCAACAAAGCCGAGAACGGCACCAATGTCATTCAGAGCAGCACCGAGACCACATGGACGCTGAAATCCGCAGGCAGCGGCTACTACTACATCATCGCGGGCGTCGGCGACGGTACCAGCCACTATCTCGATATCGACTACGGGCAGACCGACAACGGCACGAACATCGGGCTCTGGACGGATACCGCTTCCGATGCACAGCTATTCAAGTTTGTCGATAACGGCGACGGCACCTATCTCATCACCACCAAGGTCACTGCCGACGCAAGCGGCATCGGCATCACCGGCGGCTCCGCGGAAGAAGGCGCAAATGTCATCGAGTGGACGTTGGACGGCTCCGCAAATCAGCGCTGGACCGTCGAAATGAAGATCGTGCCGCTTGAGGGCAGACTGATCTCCGGGCTGCTGGTCTATGACCGCGCGAATGCCGCGAACTGGTCGATCGACAGCGCGGCAAATGACGGCGACCTGCTCTACAACGACCGCGATGTGACCTATGTCGGGCTCCCGGATGCACTCAAGGGCGCAGAAGCGATCACCGTCGCATGCGATTCCAAGAACACGACCACCGAGCTCGCATCCTTCACCGCTGCACAGGATATGACGGTCTATGTTGCGCTCGATGACCGCGTGACAACAGTGCCCGCGTGGATGAGCGGCTATCAGAAGACGGCATATACATTCGCGAATAACAATGATGTCACATACACCGCATATGCGAAGGAAGTGAAGGCGGGCGAGCAGGTCACCCTCGGCACAAACGGACAGTCCTCCGGCTGCGTGCAGTATGTTGTCTTTGCACAGGAGAATGCCACGCAGGTGACCGAGACCACAACAACGACCGCTTCGACCGAGACCACGACGACCACCGCTTCGACGGAACCGGGCGGCGCGACCGTCTGGGGCGACGCAGACTGCAACGGCCTCTTTGAGCTCAGCGACTGCGTGCTGCTGGCAAAGGCGACCGCAGGCATCGAGGGCAGCACCCTCACCGCAAAGGGCAAGTCAAACTGCGATCTCTATGCAGACAACAGCCTTTCGGGCAAGGATCTCCAGATCGTGCTCCAGCTCATGGCGGGCATTTATGACAATTCTCAGATGCCGATTCAGCCGTAAGGCACAGATAGAAAGATACCATATGAAACGCAAAGCGCCGCCTTTCCGCAGAGGGAAGAGCGGCGTTTTGTGCTGAAAAACTGTCTTTTCCACGATAACGGAACGTATAATCCTGCAAAATGATTGCAGGTTGCACAAGAACGGCCCTGAAAATTTGTGAAAAAGCGCCAGTGCCTTTTTCGCGGAAATAGATTGCAAAACGCATGAAAAAATGTTATAATAGATAATGTGCAGAATGAGATTCTGTGCAAATGTTCAAATCCAAAGCATATGCGTGCGTGCATCTGTTCGCCGCATCTACGAAAGGAGTTTTTGTTATGGGTCTGATTTTGGCTGCAGCCGGTGCGATCAGCAACACGCTCAAGGATCAGTGGAAGGAATTTTTCTACTGCGATACCCTTCCGCCTGACATCATCGTCGCAAGAGGCTACAAGCAGAACACAAAGAACAACAAGGGCAACGACAATGTCATCACCAACGGCAGTAAGATCGTTGTCGCAGAAGGTCAGTGCGTCATCATCGTCGAGGACGGCAGAGTCGTGGAAGTCTGCGCGGAGCCCGGCGGATACACCTATGATACCGCACAGGCACCGACCGTCTTCGCAGGCGGCTTCGGCGCAGGTCTTGTCGCTTCCTTCAAGAAGGCACTCGAAAACTTCACATACGGCGGCAGCGTTGCAAATGACCAGCGCATCTATTACTTCAACACCAAGGAGATCCTGAACAACCGCTTCGGCACCATGAACCCCGTGCCGTTCCGTGTTGTGGATGCCAACATCGGTCTCGATATCGACACCGCGATCCGCTGCAACGGTACATACTGCTACCGCGTCACCGATCCGATCCTGTTCTATTCCAGCATCAGCGGCAATGTGCAGGATGTGTTCCGTCAGTCCGATTCCGCATTTGAGAGCCAGCTCAAGAGTGAGTTCCTGAACGCGCTCCAGCCTGCCTTCGCAGAGATCTCTGCAATGGGCATCCGTTACAGCGCAGTTCCGGGTCACACCAATGAGCTCTGCGAGGCACTGAAGACCGCGCTGAAGGACGACTGGTCCGGCACACGCGGCATCACCCTCACCAGAATCGCGATCAACTCCCTGACCATCCCGCCCGAGGACGAGAAGATGATCAAGGAGGCGCAGCGCGCAGCCATCAACCGCAATCCGGGCATGGCAGCCGCTTCGCTCGTCACTGCACAGGCACAGGCCATGCAGGACGCTGCCAAGAATCAGGGCGGCGCAATGATGGGCTTCATGGGCATGGGCATGGCGCAGCAGGCAGGCGGCATGAACGCACAGCAGCTCTTCGGCATGGATCAGGCACAGCAGCAGGCGGCGATGGCAGCACAGCAGCAGGCGGCACAGTCCGCGGCTCCGGCAGCTCCCGCAGCAAACAGCTGGACCTGCTCCTGCGGCGCGGTCAACACCGGCAAGTTCTGCACCGAGTGTGCTTCTCCGAAGCCCGCTCCCGCAGAGGGCTGGACCTGTGCATGCGGCGCGGTCAACCAGGGCAAGTTCTGCTCTGAGTGCGGCAAGGCAAAGCCGGCAGGTGCACCGCTCTATAAGTGCGACAAGTGCGGCTGGGCTCCCGAAGATCCGCATAATCCGCCGAAGTTCTGCCCTGAGTGCGGCGATGTCTTCGACGAGAATGATGCGCAGTAAAGCATAATCCTATGTGTGAAACATGCTGTGCAGTGAGCCGCTTGCTGCACAGCATTTCCATACAGAACAGAAACGAGGAACCCATATGGCGGATATGATGGAATACAAATGCCCTGCCTGCGGCGGAAAGCTCGAATTCAGCAGCACGGAGCAGCAGATGAAATGCCCGTTCTGCGATTCGGTCTTTGATGTCGCGACACTGCAATCCTATGATGAAGCACTCGCTGCGGCGCCGGAATCGGATATGTCGTGGGAGAGCGAGGCAGGCAGTGAATGGGAGCAGGGCGAAGCCGATTCGATGCGGGTGTATCATTGCCAGTCCTGCGGCGGCGAGGTCATTGCCGATGAGACAACGGCAGCGTCCAAGTGCCCCTACTGCGATGCGCCGGTCATCATGACCGGGCAGCTGGCAGGGGAGCTGAAGCCGGATCTTGTGATCCCCTTCAAGCTCGACAAGGAGGCCGCAAAGAAGGCGCTTTTGCAGCATATGGAGGGCAAGCCGCTCCTGCCCAAGATCTTCAAGAGCGAGAATCACATCGACGAGATCAAAGGCGTCTATGTTCCCGTCTGGCTCTTTGATGCCGGCGTGGAAGCGCAGATCCATTACCGCGCAACCAAAGTGCGGCGCTGGTCGGATCAGCAGTTTGACTATGTGGAGACCAGCACATTCGCAGTGCGGCGCGGCGGCAATATTGCCTTTGAGCATGTGCCGGTGGACGGCTCTGCGAAGATGGACGACACGATGATGGAGGCGCTTGAGCCTTACAATTTTGCGGAGGCAGTTCCTTTCCAGACAGCGTATCTCTCGGGCTATCTCGCAGATAAATATGATACCGACGCAGAAGCGAGTGTTGCCCGTGCGAATGACCGCATCCGGCAGAGCACGCTCAATGCGTTTTTGCAGACGGTCCGCGGATACGATACCGTGAACACCGAGCATGACAGCATCCGTCTGGAGCACGGGGAAGCAAAATATGCACTCTATCCCGTCTGGCTGCTCAACACCTCATGGAACGGCACAAAATATACATTTGCAATGAACGGGCAGACCGGCAAATTCGTCGGTGATCTGCCCTCGAATAAGGGCAAGGCGTGGGGCATCTTCTTCGGTGTCACCGCCGCTGTGACAGCCGTGCTGTATGTGATCAGCATGCTGCTCCAGTCGGGACAGTGAAAGGAGGAACGGGATATGCCATTCTGGTTATGTCTGGTGATCGGCGCAGTTGTCGGCGGCATTGTGGTCGGCATCATGCTCTCGCAGCTCCACACGGTGCGCCCGAACAACGCGGCAGCGGATTATGTGATCCGCGACAGCTTCCGCGTCACGATGCAGGATGAGACCTTCCTCGGGAAAACGACAAACCGCACGCCGCGCATGCAGCAGCAACAGCAGCCGCCGCATCAGGGCGGTCCCTCCCAGCATCCGTAATACAACAAAGAACCGCGCCGCTTCCGGCTTTTCGGAAGCAGCGCGGTTTTTCATAAGGTATCGCTGACGCGATGATCTATAATGAGGGCGCTGCCCTCAAACTCCCGCTGGGGATAGCGATCCCCAGACCCCGTTATTGTATAGAGAGTAATCCGGGCGCACGCAAAAGCCGCGAACAGCGGCGTCATAGCAAAGCAGACAAGCATGGAAAAGTCAGATGACTTGAGAAAAGCGCCGGTGCGGGCTCCGCGCCCCCAGACCCCGTTATTGTATAGAGAGTAATCCAGGCGCACGCAAAAGCCGCGAACAGCGGCGTCATAGCAAAGCAGACAAGCATGGAAAAGTCAGACGACTTGAGAAATGCGCCGGCGCGGGCTCCGCGCCCCGTTATTCTTCCGCAGCAGCCTGCGTCGCGATCGCATCCTCCGTCTTCCGCTGCGGCAGCAGGAACATGATCACAATGCCGGTCAGCAGCACGATGGTCACCGCGGCGCCGCCCTCGGGACCGAATGCACCGCCGTTCAGCCATGTGTGCCCGTCTGTCTGCGCAAACCGCAGGAAGGTCTCCGGAATCTCATTGCCGCTCACCTTGAAGCCAAAGACATTGCCCTGTGCGGCATTCCACATCGAATGAATCGCTGCGATGCCCCAGATGCTGTCCGTGCGCAGGAAATAGATCGCTGCGAAGACGCCGAACAGAATGAGGTTCACCATCGCAAAGAAGGAGATGCCGTCATTGCCAAGATGCGCGCATGCAAACAGCACCGAGCTGATCACCACCGCCGTCACGGGCTTGTGATGCGTGCCGGTTGACATCATGTATACGCCGCGGAACATGAGCTCCTCGCTGAATCCCTGAATCATCCAGCCGATGAAATAAATGATCATCGAAACGACCGGGATCTCCTTCACGACCTCGACAAAGCGCACGCCGCCGCCTGCCCATTCGATCATGACCGCTGCGCCCATCATGGCGACACCGAGCACGGCACCGATCAGGTAGTCGCGCACGCAATGCCGCTTCGTGAGTCCCAGCGTGCGTGCCTTTCTGCGCTCAATTGCAAGCGAGAAAATGAGGCACACCACGATGCAGCCGATCGTGAAGAAGAGCGCCTCACGCATCCCGATGTTCAGTTCCTCCGGCTGGAGCGGCTTGCCTGTCGCCATCGAGGCGATCATCTTCGGGATCATCACAACGATCGAGGCAAGGGTCTGCACGATCACATCAGAGATCCACAGTGCGACAAATACCAGCAGCAGCAGCACGATGTTGCGGATAACCCGCGCACGCGGATCCTTGCGGATGCGGTCGAATACGGGCTCTGTCTCCCGCAGCGAAAATGTGTTCATAATTGTCCTCCGTTCATTTTTCGTCAAACGAAAACAGCGATTCTACGCTGGTTTCAAACACCTTTGCAATGTCCATCGCGAGCTTCAGCGAAGGGTTATAGAGCCCCTTCTCCAGCCGGATGACCGTTTCACGGCGGACACCGACGCGCTCAGCGAGCTCGCCCTGTGTCATGCCGGTTTTTGCGCGGTATTCCCGCAGCTTCGTTTTCAGCTCAGGCATCGGCTTCCTCCGATCCCGCGCCGCCTTCATAGTGCATCGCGATGAAATGCCACACGGCGTTCAGCAGATACATGACAGCCGCGATATATCCCTGATGCATCGGAATCGTGACAATGCTGTCATCGGATCCTGTGTGCGCTGCACCTGCTGCCAGAAACAGCACCACGCCGATCACGACCAGTACGCGCAGGAATGTGCGGTTTGTTTTTGCAGCATTCTCCTGCACAAGCTCATCCTCCTTGTCGCGCCGCGCTGCAAACACGAGAAACACCGTCATGACAAAGATGTTCACAGCGATAAACGCGACCCAGCCCAGAAGCAGCGCAACCCCGTTGATGCAGCTGTCGGCAAGTGCAAGAAGCAGCCAGAGCACTGCCATCACGAGAAAAATGATGCCGTGGCGCAGATACAGTGCGCGGTAGCTGAGTGTAGAGCGATTGATTTTCATATTGTATCCTCCGTTCTGTGTGAGATATTTCTCACATCTTGTGACAAGTATATCACATACCGCAGCCGTTGTCAAGCATTATATGTGAAATATTTGTCACTTTGGAGGAATCCACAACAGGTGATGAATTTGTCACATCTCCGGCTGTGCAGGCTGCACAGTCTTTTCCTGCGGATGCTCCGTGCCGAGCAGCACAACGGCTGTCAGGATCAGCACAATGCCGCAGATCTTCAGGATGCCGTGCGACTCATGCAGCACGGTCATGCCGAGCACTGCCCCGACAAGCGGCTCCACGGCGACCAGAATCGCCGCCTTGCCCGCATCCATGTGCCGCAGCCCCCAGGTGTAGAAGAAATAGGGGAGCACCGTGCAGAAGACTGTGATGCCGAGTGCCCAGAAAATCAGCGCAGGTGCATGAGAAATCTGTGCAGCAGTCTCTGCGGGCTTCATGATCGGCAGCGCACCGGCAGCGGCAAAAATGAAGGTCCAGACGGTCGCGGTGACGGTATCCGTGCGTTTCAGTGCCGCACGCCCGAAGATTGTGTAGAGCGCATAGAAAAGCCCCGAGCCGAGCCCCGTTGCAAGGACACGCGGCGTAAGCCGGACACCGCTGCCGAGCAGTCCCGCGACGAGCACGCAGCCGCAGAGTGTCAGAAGCAGGGCGGTCACGCGCCGCAGGGTGATGCGTTCGCGGTAGATAATCGCGGAGAGCAGCATCACAAAGACCGGCGAGGTGTAAAGCAGGACAACTGCCGCCGATGCCTCGCTGTGCTGCATTGTGTCGAAGTAGCAGAGATTGAAGAGCACAACGCTGACGATGCCCATGCCGGCAAACAGCCAGAGATCGCGGAGCTTCACGCGGAGAGCAGCCCCGCGCCGCAGCAGCCCGCAGACGAGAAACACGGCAGCGGCGAGCAGCGCACGGATGCCGGTGATCTGCATGGCATCAAGCCCGGCGGCGTTCAGATGTTTTGCGAACAGTCCGATGCAGCCCCAGAGAATCCCCGCGAGCAGCACGGAGAGAAGTGCTTTGGTTGAAAGTTTCATGTGACCTCACTGTGAGAATGATACCGCCGGGCGCACCGGTGCAAAATACCAGCCGCTGTGATCGGAACCACGGCGGCTGGCAAATTATGTTACTCGATGCTCTGCGGCTGCTGTTTCAGATATTTCGACGGATTCTTTTTTTTCTTCTCCTCATACATCCTGTTGTCAGCGATGGTGATGAGCTGGAAGATTGTGCTCTCCTGCGGCGGCACGGCAATACATGCGCCGAGCGACACGCCGAGCTGATAGGGTCTGCCGGAATTGCGGTTGCAGATGTCGATGCTCCGGTTGATGCGGTCGCGCATCGCCTTTGCGCTTTCCTCCTCATAATCGACGCCGAAGATGAAGAATTCATCGCCGCCGAACCGGCAGCAGATTTCGCCGTGCGTGCAGCACTCCTGGAGAATCGACGCGATGCTGCGGATGGCATGGTCGCCTTCCTTGTGGCCGTAATTGTCATTGATGCCCTTGAGACCGTCCATATCCGCGAACATGATCATAACGGTGCGGTGCTCTGCCTTGCACTGGTCAAAGAGCACCTGTGCGCTCCGCTTGAAGCCGTTGCGGTTGAAGATGCCGGTCAGCGAGTCGATCGCATAGAGCTTGTCGAGCTCCTGCACGATTTCATCCATGCAGAGCAGCTTGCGGAAGTTTTCGAGCGAATTGCTGACATTGATGCTCCATGTGTGGAACATCGAGCTGAGCATCGGGAAATCGGAATTGACGATGACGAAATACCCGAGGCATCTCTCGCGGAAATGCAGCGGAACAAAATACATGTTGCGGACCTCGCCGTCATCGGTGCGGAGGCGCGGGAGCATTTCCTCAGAGACAAAGCTCTCGCCGGGACGGAAATCGCCGTTGTAGTAAGCCAGCGGCATGATCATACGCTTGGCATAGCCCTTGACGGTGTAGTCATCGGGCGGCATCATGCCGGAGTAGCCGTTTTCATGCTGCAGCGGCTTCATGTGCCAGTTGTCATTCAGGCAGAGATAGAATTCCTCACATTTTGTATGCTTGATAAAGGGCTTCAGCGCATCAAGATACTCATCGAAGGTATCGCACTCAACGAGCGAGCAGGACATCTGATTCTGCCGCGAGACATCGCGCTGGAAGTTTTCGATGGTCTGGAAGCTGTGCTTCTTGTAAGCATTTATGTCATCGGTCTCGCCGACGGTGCAGCCGCAGCTCTCGGCATAGATCGGGACAGCGTTGAGCTCGTGCTCGCTGTTCGGCTCCTCGCCGGCTGCCTTGCGGCAGATGATCTCGCAGGCAAGCGCGCCGGACTGCATCAGCGGGCGCTCGACAGAGGTCATTGCCGGGGCAAAATGCCGCGCCGCAAAGATATTGTCGAAGCCCGTGACAAGCACATCGTTCGGGCAGTGAATGCCGTTTTCCTCGAGCTTTAAGATCGCAGAGAGCGCCATTGCGTCATTTGCGCAGACAATCGCCTCCGGGAATTCCAGCCCGCAGGAGAGGAAGCTCTCGACCGCCCGTCTGCCGTCCTTGCCGCGGAAGGTGCCGTGATAGACGCGCTCGGACTCCAGCGGAATCTGATACTCATCGAGCACGCGCTTGAACGCCTCAAAGCGCTCCACGCTCTCGGAGTTGGTGTCAGGTCCCGTGACAAAATTCAGCCGCTTTACGCCGTGTTTTTCGATGAGATGGCGTGTGATCTGCTCCATCGCGGTCGCGTTGCGGATGCCGATATTATAAAGCCCCTCGATCTCCTTGTCGATGCTGACAGCGGGGATGCCCGCCGCCTTGATCCGTGCGCAGAGCGCCTCCGCAAGATCGGCAGGGAAGGTATTGGTCAGCAGAATCGCGCCGTCGAACAGCGAGAAATTCGGCAGCTCATAGATATTGTATTCACCCTGATCATATTTCTTGTTGGCGAGGATCCCGCCGAATGCGATGAAATGTGCAAGATTGACATGATGCTGCGCGGCATAGCGATGGATGCCGGAGAGAATCGACTGCTGATATTCCTCGTCGATGCCGCAGGCGATCACAGCGATCGTAAAGCAGGGATTGGGCATAGGCTCACCTCGTATCGGGCGGCAGAAAAGACTTCGCCACCATAATCGTTATACATACTCTAACATTTTATCATATTACACGGAAATTGTCAAGGCAAACGCCCGTTTTCGTCGTTATCACAAAATCCCAATTTTAATTTTAGCTACATTGCCAAATCGGAATGTATATTTCTGCGTAAAAATTACAATACGGAATCTGGCGACAAAATGACAGTAGATTGCACATTTAAGCATTGCACTCCGCAGGCGGCTGTGCTATAATAAGACCATAGAATGAAACCGATCAAACACATGAGCCGCGAAAGCCCTTCAGCGCCCCCTCTGCTGAAGAACACCCTCTCAGCTTTCCGCGGATGACAAGCGGGGGATGCCGGTACACATCCCTTCGCACACACTTTCATTGATCACTGCTTCGGCGGTGATTTTTTCTTGCGTTTTTCGCCGGACATGTGTGATACAGACGAAATCCCTCCGTACAAACGCTGCACGGAGGGATTTTTGCGTTGACAGAGCACCGTGTCTGTCCGGGATTTATTTTCTGAATCTGAGCTCTGCGGTGAAGACGCCGTCTCTTGCAGTCACGCGGAGCTTTGCCCTGTGGAGTGCTGCGATCTGCTGCACGATGCTGAGCCCCAGCCCGCTGCCGGACTCTCTGCCGCGTGCCTTGCTGCCGCGCTTGAAGGGCTCCATGATTGCTATTTCGTCAAGCTCTCCGGCAAAGGGATTCTGCATGCGGAGGGTGCGTCCCTCGCCGGTGACGGTGATCTTCCCGCCCTCTGCGGCATGCTGTGCGGCATTCGCGGCGAGATTGAGCGCCAGCTGACGGAGCATCTCCGCATTGCCCCTGACCGTGCAAGTGCCCGAGAGTTCAACGGTAAGCCCGCGCTGCTCCGTGACCGGCTGCACCTTCTCAAAGGCGTCCGCGATCAGAGCGGTGAGATCG
>JAEEXH010000091.1 GCA_016291435.1 Oscillospiraceae bacterium | reverse complement strand
GCTTGAAGGGCTCCAGAATCGCTTTCTCGTCAAGCTCGCCTGCAAAGGGATTCTGCATGCGGAGGGTGCGCCCCTCGCCGGTGACGGTGATCTTCCCGCCCTCTGCGGCATGCTGTGCGGCATTCGCGGCGAGATTGAGCGCCAGCTGACGGAGCATCTCCGCATTGCCTTTGACGGTGCATGTGCCGCTGAGCTCGACGGTAAGCCCGCGCTGCTCTGTGACCGGCTGCACCTTCTCAAAGGCATCCGCGGTCAGCGCAGTGAGATCGACTTCCTGCATCTCGATTTTGTCACGCGATTCCAGCTCTGCAAGCCCGAGCGTCCCCGCAATCATGCTGTCCATATGCTGCACATTTTCGAGAATGCAGTCTGCATAGGCATCCGCCTTGTCGGGATGCGTGTGGTCGCGGAGGTTTTCCGCATAGCCGGAGATTGCAGTGAGCGGGGTTTTGAGATCATGCGCCAGCGCACCGGTGAGCATGCGGCGATAGGCTGCCATGTCATAGCGCTTCGAGTAAATGAGATAGGAGACGAGCGCCCAGAGGAAGGCGAGCGCCGCACCGATCAGCACCGCGATGAGCGCTGCCAGGAGATAAAACCGCAGGAATGTACGGATGCTCGACTTGCAATAAGCCCAGGAATCCAAATATTCCGCGTGCATCAGCTTCCATTCTTCGCCGTTCAGCGTGATATCCGATGTTCCGATGTTATAATCCATATACGCCATGGGGTTCGCGCCGAGGTCCGGCATGAGCGCTTCCGGGTGAATCCGGTAATTGTCGAGATAAATCTCAATTTTGGAACGGCATTCCTCAGCGGTCTCAGCGCCCCAGTCGCTGAGATCCTGCGCTGTGAGCGTGCCTGCGAGCTTTTCCTCCAGGCGCTTGATTTCGGAGGCGCGGTTCTGATACTCCTGCTGACGGATTTTATACTCCTGCTGATAGACTTTGAGATTATCCCTGAGTACAGGATTGATATGCGGGGAATTGCATGAGCCGGAGATTTTGGTATCGTACAGGAAGGTCTCCGGCAGTGTATCAGGCATTTCATCGTTCTCATAATATGATGTCAGTTGCTCCTCTGTCTGATAGGAAGTGATATGCGTCCAGCCCTCTGTGTTGGCGGGGGTAAGGTCAACCCATTCGCCCGGTCTCGGTTTCTCAAAATCTATGCCGAACAGCGGTAACTCCTGCTGAAATACTTTTCCCGGCACAAAGGTATCGTCCTTTGCATAAATATCGGCGACAATCACATAGTCTGAATCGAGTGACATGCTGTGCATACGGTCAAGCAGCGCTTCATCTTCATTATACAGGGCCTTATATTCTCCGTTTATGCGCACGATCGCAGTGCCCAGCGGATGCGAGATATAGGCTTCGCCTGTCTCCGGCCGGTAGAGCATGACGCCGCATTCATAACACGTGTCACATGTGAATCCAAAGTTGTTTGTGGTAAGATATGAAAGTGCTCTTCGGATATCGCCGTCCTTTTCAATCATTTTGACTGCTTCTTCTAGACGGGATTCCTTTCGGTTTTCCCATGAACTTTCATATATCTGAACAGTGTAATCCTGATAGACGGTGTAGTATCCTGCGACGGCGAGCATCGCGAGGGCGCATACCGCAAACCGCCAGAGAAAGAACCTGATAAATATCTTTTTCTTCTTCATGATGATCCCTCCCGATGATCTGTGTAACGCCGTTCTGTGCCTTTCCGGGATTTATTTTTTGAATCTGAGCTCTGCGGTGAAGACGCCGTCTCTTGCGGTCACGCGGAGCTTTGCTTTGTGGAGCGCTGCAATCTGCTGCACGATGCTGAGCCCCAGCCCGCTGCCGGACTCTCTGCCGCGTGCCTTGCTGCCGCGCTTGAAGGGCTCCAGAATCGCTTTCTCGTCAAGCTCTCCGGCAAAGGGATTCTGCATGCGGAGGGTGCGCCCCTCGCCGGTGACGGTGATCTTCCCGCCCTCTGCGGCGTGCTGTGCGGCATTTGCGGCGAGATTGAGCGCCAGCTGACGGAGCATCGCCGCATTGCCTTTGACGGTGCATGTGCCGCTGAGTTCAACGGTAAGCCTGCGCTGCGCCGTGACCGGCTGCACCTTCTCAAAGGCGTCCGCGGTCAGCGCCGTGAGATCGACTTCCTGCATCTCGATTTTGTCACGCGATTCCAGCTCTGCAAGCCCGAGTGTGCCTGCGATCATGCTGTCCATGTGCTGCACATTTTCCATGATCGCGCCGGCGTAGGCGTCCGCCTTGTCGGGGTGCGTGTGCTCCATCAGGTTCTCGGAGTAGCCGGAGATTGCAGTGAGCGGGGTTTTGAGATCATGCGCCAGCGCGCCGGTGAGCGTGCGGCGATAGGCTGCCATGTCATAGCGCTTCGAGTAAATGAGATAGGAGATGAGTGCCCAGAGGAAGGCGAGCAGCAAGGCTGCCGCTGCGGCTGCGCAGATCGGAACGAGGTAATCTTTATAATACTCATATACAAAGTATTCACGGAGATAAGCGCGGAAATTCTGAACGGGATCAAAATAACGGATACACAGAAGCTGCCATGTTTCGCCGCGGAAGCTGATCTCCACGCGGTCATGATCTACCGTCGGATGCAGTTTATCATATGTTACATGATAGCCGCTGTGCTTGATTCGGTTGAATCCCTGTTCAGTATACCATGTTCTGAAACGGCGTTCCGGGAGATCTCTCATGGTATACGCATATGTATCAGAGATGGCATCCTGTATTGCTTCCCGGTATTCTGCTTCCGACTCCACGTTCCAGTTACTGAGATCAAATTCGGTGACGGGCGAGGTCAGCATTTCCTCATATTCCCTGATCTTGTCAAGGGTATCTGCATAATCGCCGGGGTAGTTTTCGAGGATATTGTTCATCGCTTCCGAAATATGCGGGCTATAGAATAGCCCTCTGAGAAAAACGCCGCTCAGATGTTCTTCATCATAGGGTGTCGGTTCAAAACCCGGCTGCTCTGTCAGCTTCTCATATGTGTCACTCTCAATGTAATGTGTCCACCCCTCCGTGTCTGAGGGCGTCAGGTCGATCCACTTGCCGGATAACGGTTTCACAGTCTGATCCGGGTCATCGAACTGAAACACTTTTCCGGGTACAAAGCGGTGATCCTTTGCATATATGTCCGCGACATACAGCCAACCGTCTCCGTCTTCCAATTCAGCTAAGCGCGTCAGAGTATCCGGATCATAGTTATAAAATCTGAGCCGTGTTGTGCTGCCGTCAGCACCGGTAGAAGAAACTACCGCACATGCCATCATGCTCGAGACATAGGTTTCGCCGGTTTGCGGCTGGTACAATATGGCGCTGCGTTCCAGACTAAAGGGGGGCGCGCCTATGGGTCCTAAGAAAGACCTGGCTAAGGATGCTAAATACCACTGGAAGTCGTCGTCTGTCTCCGCGTTGGAAAGCCACTCTACATATTCGTGTGAGTCAGTGATCGGCTGCAAATAAGCCTCCGTAGTGTCCTTGTAGTCTCTATAGAAGCAGAAATAACTCAAAAAGACGAGCGCCGCGGCGGCGCATACCGCAAACCGCCATAGGAAAAAACTGATAAACCTCTTTTTCTTCTTCATGATGATCCCTCCCGATGATCTTTGTTTCTCTTATCCTTTTTCTTTGAGCTGATAGCCGCGCGAGATGACCGTGCGGATCTGCTTTCCCGCCGCGCCGAGCGCCTTTCTGAGTTTCTTTATATGCGTATCGACGACGCGGTCGCTGCCGAAGAAATCGCTGCCCCAGATGCGGTCAAGGAGCTGATCGCGCGAAACGACCCATTCCTTGTGCTCCATCAGATATTGCAGCAGTGCAAACTCCTTTGCGGGGAGCGTGACGGGCTGCCCCGATGCCGTGACGGAGAGCGTCAGCGGGTCGAGCGTGATGCCGCCGCAGGTGAGTGTGCGGCTGAGGACAGTGCCCTTTGCGCGTTTCAGGAGCGCGAGCGTTTTTGCGTAGAGTGCGGCGAGCGAAAACGGCTTGATGATGTAGTCATCGCAGCCGAGCGTGTAGCCGTAGAGCACATCCTCCTCGCGGGCGCGTGCCGTGAGAAAGAGCAGCGGCACATCTGATGCCGCACGGATGCTCCGGCAGATTGAAAAGCCGTCGAGCCCCGGCAGCATGACATCCAGCAGAATGAGATCGAAGCCGCCGGAAAGTGCCATATGCAGCCCTTCGGTGCCGTCAGCCGCGGTTTCAATCGTGCAGATGCCCTCGCTCTGTGCGGAGAAGAAGTCAACGATCGTTTCCGTGATCTGTGCGTCATCCTCCACAAGCAGCAGCCTGTATGTCATTGCGTTTCCCTCCTCTGTGATGCTATCATAGCATTGCGGTGTGTCCTTTGTATGTCCTCTATATGTGTTTTGCGTTTTTGGATAAAGCGTGATATACGGAAAACAGCCGGCAGATGCGGGAGACATTTGCCGGCTGTTTGATGCTGTGATTATTCTGTGCGCAGTGCGATGACAGGATCTCTCTTCGCTGCGAGCTTTGCAGGAATGAGACCCGCAATCAGCGTCAGCAGGATGCTGATCGCAATGAGAATCAGCGCGTAAACGGGGCGCAGGAACGCGATATCCGGCACGCCCGAGACATGCTCAATGATCATATTGATCGGGATATCCAGCAGCATTGTGATCACAACACCGAGGACACCGGCGATCAGACCGACGATGAAGGTCTCTGCGTTGAACACGCGGCTGATGTCGCGCTTCGAGGCGCCGATCGAGCGGAGAATACCGATCTCCTTTGTGCGCTCAAGCACGGAGATATAGGTGATAATGCCGATCATGATCGACGAAACGACCAGCGAGATCGAGACAAAGCCGATCAGCACATAGGAGACCATGTTGATGATCTTCGTGACGGAGGAGAGGAAGATGCCGATATAGTCGGTGTATTCGATCGCACCGTCCTCATTGCCGGCAGCCTTCTGCTCGTCGTTGTAGCGGGTGACGAAATCGTCGAATTTTTCCTTTGCATCGAAGGATTCGGAATAGATCATGATTGCAAAGGGATTCTCGGTGTCGCGCTGACCGAGCTTCGAGAGATTGCCCTCATAGGTGTTGTTTGTCTGCTGTGCGAGCACCTGCTCCTTGAAGAGCTTTAAGAGCATATCCTGATCCATTGTTGCAACGGCAGCCTTCAGGGCGTTTGCATCCTTTGCGGGGTTGAAGGAAGCCGCGAGCTCATTCTGCTGCTCCTCGGTCATGTTCGCGATCTGTGCGCGGATGGCGTCTGCCGTGAGCTGGGAATCCATGAGACCCATGTAGAGATAGAGCAGCGTGTCGTCGCTCATCCCGTCTACCTGCGAAGGATCGGGCTCCCCGCCGGTTTCGACTGCGAGTGCCTGTGCGAGTGCCATTTTGCCCTGATCTGTTGCGGCAAAGGCTCTTGCATCCTCGATCGTGATTGCGTCCATCATCTGCGGCTTCAGCACGGTGACAAGCTCCTCGTCGCTCATGCCGCTCAGCGCCGCCGTGACATCCTCGCTGCCGATGGAGCTGCCGTTCATGTTCTGGAACATCGTCTGGAGGCGTGCGAGCTCCTCCTCGCTGAGGTTGTCGATATAAGCGTAGACATCGTCCATCGTGACCTCCTCGATCTTCTCGAAGGGGTAGCCGGTGAAGACATCCACATCGGGATTTGCCTTCTGCTTGCTGATGATCTCGGAATGCTCGTTGCCGTCGATCAGCGTTTCGACAAGCTCCTTGGTGTAGCAGATCGTTCCGGGCATCAGTGCGCCGTTGACGGAGCCGGACTTGCGGCGGACAATACCGCTGATCTGCACCGGGATGCCGTTCCGGATCTTCTCCGCCATGTATTCCTCATCGCGGGACTTATCCTTCCAGCAGTTTGCCGCTTCGTCAAATTCATAGGCATCGGTGTTGAGCACCACGCGGAACTGCATGTTCATCAGTTCATCGTAGTCGTAGGAAACGGATTCCTCTTTGATCGCTTCGCCCGCCATGATCTTCTCGGCAAGATCGGAGATCTCATCCGGGTCGCGCAGCCCCAGACCGTAGAGCGTCATGCCGTTGATCTCATTGTATTCATCGACAACGAGGATGGCTTCGTTCTTGTTCTCCGGCCAGTGACCGCTCAGCACATCGTACTGCTCGTTCAGAAGCGCCTGATCGCCGTAGATCAGCGTCCAGATGTCCATGCCGTCCGTGCTCATCTGCATGATCTGCGAGTAGGAGGAGGACATGGTGTTCATGTCATAGCCGAGCATCGAGTAATACGCATCGACCAGCGGATTCGGGTTGACAGCCTGCACGCCGTCTGCGGTGTCCGCAAGATAGATCTGCGGCTGGATGTTGTAGTCATATTCGATCGTGTAAGCGGAGAGCTCCTCACTGTGATCTTCAAGATATTTCTTGAAGCGCGGCATATCGTTCTGCTTCACCTCAGAGACCATTGCATTGAGCATCTTTGCGCCCTGTCCGGAGGAATAAACTTTGTCGAGCGGGTGATCGTCCTCGTGCTCTGCCTGACCGGAGAGATTCTCGACGATGCTGGAGAGATCGACCGACTGCGAGAGAATTGAGATCGGGTAAGAGGAGAGGGTGTTCTCCTGCACCTGATTGATGAAGGTCTGGAAGCCGTCGGAGAGCGAGAGAATCAGCGAGATGCCGATGATGCCGATGCTGCCCGCGAAGGAGGTGAGGATCGTGCGCGCCTTCTTCGTCATGAGGTTGTTGAGCGAGAGGGAGAATGCGGTGCCGGTGCTCATGGAGATGCGCTTTTTCTTCTTGCCTTCATCCTGCGCCTCTGCCTTGCGCTCGGCGGCTTCGTCAGCCTCGGTGTAGGGCATGGAATCGCTCTGCACCTTGCCGTCGAGCAGGCGGATGATACGGGTTGCGTATTCCTCCGCGAGATCGGGGTTATGCGTGACCATGATGACGAGGCGGTCCTTTGCGATCTCCTTGAGGAGATCCATGATCTGCACGGAGGTCTCGGTGTCGAGCGCGCCGGTCGGTTCGTCGGCGAGCAGGATCTCCGGGTCATTGATCAGGGCGCGGGCGATTGCCACACGCTGCATCTGACCGCCGGACATCTGGTTCGGCTTCTTGTGGATCTGGTCGCCGAGACCCACCTTTTCGAGCATCTTCTTTGCGCGCTCTCTGCGCTCCGACTTGGAGATGCCCGAGAGCGTCAGTGCGAGCTCGACATTTGCGAGCACGCTCTGGTGCGGGATGAGATTGTAGGTCTGGAAGACAAAGCCGATCGTGTGATTGCGGTAATAGTCCCAGTCCTTATCCTTATATTGTTTTGTCGATTTGCCTGCGATGATGAGGTCGCCGGAGGTGTAGCGGTCGAGTCCGCCGACAATGTTCAGCAGCGTGGTCTTGCCGCAGCCGGAAGGTCCGAGCACTGCGACAAATTCATTTTTGCGGAACATGATGTCGATGCCCTTCAGCGCCTTTACCTCAGTGTCGCCGGTCGGGTAGTTCTTGGTAATGCCTTTGAGCCCCAGCACATGATCACAACCTTTCTGATTGGGGGCGGGACAGCTCAGACTGCCCCATCTTCATGTGTGGAGTATAGCACAGGATTGTGACGGTTTTGTGAATCTTCCGCATTTTCGGCGTTTCGTGCATCTGCACAAGTGCAATAGATATTTTTTGTATCATTTGACGATATGCGCTGTCAGAGGCCGCAGAGCACCGTGCAGAAATGCACAGCGGCGCAGAGCGTCAGCCCGAGCACGGTCGGCAGCAGAATCGCAGCAGCAGTCAGTCTGCGGCTCCCGGTCTCGCGCCGGATTGTGAGGATCGTGGTCGCGCAGGGTGCATGAAAGAGCATCAGCAGCAGAAAGCAGACCGCCGTTGCCGTTGTCCAGCCGTTTGCCGCGAGCACCGCGCCGAGCGCCGCCGTGCCTTCGATGCCGCCGACGGTCGCCGTGCCGAGATAGGCAGTGACCGTGACCGGCAGAATGAGCTCATTGGCGGGGAGCCCGAGCAGAAAGCCCGTGAGGATGATGCCGTCGAGCCCGAAGACTGCGCCGACCGGATCGAGCGTCCCCGCGATCCGCGAAAGGAGCGTTTCGCCGCCGGGCGACACATTCGCGCAGATGTGGATGCAGAGACTCATCGGCGCAGCGGTGAGGACGGCACGCTTCAGCACACGGAGCGTGCGGTCAAGCACAGAGCGCACGAGCACCTGCATCACGCGCGGCTTGCGGTAGGGCGGGAGCTCCAGCACGGTCAGCGAGGGCGTTCCGCGCAGAACGGTCGAGCCGAGCAGCTTTGAGACGCCGAGCGTCGCCGCAATGCCGAGCAGAATCATCAGGCAGAGCACCAGTGCCGGCAGGACTGTGCTGCCGTCTGCGCCCGCGAAATAGATTCCCGCAACCGCAATCAGTGCGGGAAATCGGCCGTTGCAGGGGACAAGTGCATTTGTCAGCACGGCAATGATGCGCTCCCTGCGGCTCCCGATGATGCGGCATTCCGTCACGCCGACGGCATTGCAGCCAAAGCCCATTGTCATCGTGAGACACTGCTTGCCGCAGGCATTGCAGCGCCCAAAGCAGCCGTCCATATTGAACGCGATGCGCGGGAGCAGCCCAGAGTCTTCGAGCAGCGTGAACAGCGGGAAGAAAATGAGCATCGGCGGGAGCATGACAGAAACGACCGTGCCCGTGCCGCGGAGCATCCCGCCGATCAGTGCGCCGGAGAGCCACTGCGGGCAGTGCAGCGTATCCGCGAGGGAGAAGCCTGCGCTGCACAGGAGATCATTGAGCTGCGAAAGCCACTGCGAGGGGTAATCTGCGCCGACGAGCGTGATCCAGAAGGTGACGGCGAGCAGCAGGAGCATCAGCGGGATGCGGAACGCAGTGCCCGTCAGCAGACGGTCGAGCCGCTTTTCCGTTTTCTGCGGGTCGCCGCGATAGGTGACAGCCTTGCCTGCAAGCAGTGCTGCTTCCCTGACGCTCTCCGCAGTGATGCGGCGCTGTTCCGCAAGGTTCTGCGGGTCGGGGCGCGATGCGGTGACAGGCTCCTTGCTGCGGATCTGTGCGGCGGCGGCCGGGAGCGCGGCGAGGGTGCGCTGATCGTGCGCAGATATGCCGATCACCGGGATGCCGAGCGATGCGGAGAGCTGTTCGGTGTCGATCGAGATCTGCCGCCGCTTTGCCTCATCCATCATGTTGATGCAGAGGATGACATGGTGATGGAGATGCAGCAGCTCCAGCGTCAGCGAGAGACCGCGAGCAAGGCAGGCGGCATCGGCGATGCAGAGAATGCAGTGATGCGGGATCGCGGCAATCGCAGTGCAGGCTGCCTGCTCCTCCGCGCTGCCCGAGAAGAGCGACACCGTGCCCGGCAGATCGACGATGCGGATATCCTCCTCTGTGCCGCGGAGCCTGCCCTCCGCCGCGGTGACGGTCTTGCCGCACCAGTTGCCCGTGTGCTGCCGCATGCCGGTGAGCGCATTGAATACGGTGCTCTTGCCGACATTCGGGTTGCCCGCGAGCAGATAGGTGAAACCGGCAGGGGAGTCTGTCAGCCGTGCGGTGATGCAGGCGCAGGTCTCCTGCCGCAGCGCAATGACCGCTCCCTGCACGGAAAAGGCGAGGGTATCCCCGCGGCGGCTGCGCAGGCGGCATGTGACTGCGGCACCGGGCAGAAAACCGAGCTGCGAGAGCCGTGCTCTGACCTCATCCGGCGCAGATATATCGGAGATGACCGCTTCTGCGCCCGGTGTGAGCGCGGCGAGGGTCATCTGTTTCTCTTGTGTCTCCAAAATGAAACGCCCCTTCATATGCTTTTTGTATCAGCATATGAAGAGACGCTGTGATCGGTGCATGCGGTCATCCGGCTCCAGAGCCGCGATATGATCGAAGAGGAACAGCAAAAGCTGCGAACAGCAGCGTCAACGGAGCATTGTCAGGCACGGAACAGTCAGCCGATTTGAGAATAACGCCTGTGCGGGCTCCGCGCCGGGTCACTGCGCCATCGAGAACGGCAGCTCCCTGCCGCCCTTTTCCTGCCACTGCATATACTCCTCCGAGAGACGCTCCGCCTTCTCTGTGCCCGCCTGCACCGCCTGTGCATTGAGCGGCTGCTTGTTCTCATGCGGCACCCTGCACTCATAGCAGCCTGAGAGGGTATTGTACCAGAAGTGGATTCCCGTGATCTGATAATCCGGCAGTGCCTTTGTCAGGCGGTCGGTCAGCAGCGCCATGCGCTTCATTGCCTCTGCATCGTCCATCTCCGACGCATCCCAGACGATCCAGAAGACGCTGTGGAATTGCTGACCAAAATCTGCGCCGTCGATCGCAGTATACGCGCTGAGTTCCTCTGTCGGGAGCAGTCCCTCTGCTTTCAGCTCCTCACAGTACGGCTGATATGCTGCATCCATCGCAAGGCGCACCGATTCGGAAACAGAAGGGTCAAGAATCAGGTCATCCTTGAGATAATAGAGCATGCCGCCGCCCTTGTAATTGCCGTTATACATATCAAATGTGCAGCGCACCTTATGTCCGCTGTATGCGGAGAGCCGCGACTCCGCCCGCAGTCTGCCGATCACCGGAATATAGCCGCCGGCATAGCAGAGGATGCCCGCTGCTGTCAGAAGCAGCGCGAGCAGCAGCGTGCCGAGCGCTGTGAAGATGCGGCGCACGCGCTTTTTCCGACGGTATTTTTGCAGCGCCTTCGTGACATCCGGCGGGTCGGCATCCGGCAGCTTTGCGGGGAAATCTTCATAGAGCTTCCGGCATGCGGCACAAGACGCAAGATGCGCTTCAACGCGCTGCTTTGTCTCTGCGCTGCACAGCCCGTCCTTGTAGACCGGGTAAAGATCCTCAATGACCTTGCAGTCCAGTTCCTGTTTGCTCATATTTCATCCTCCTCCATCATTGCAAGCAGCTTTTTCTTCGCACGGAAAAATGTCACGCCCGCCCAGTTTTCGCTTTTCCCGAAGAGCGTTCCGATCTCGCTGAACCGCAGCTCCGCGAAGACCCGCAGCAGGAAGACCTCCTTGTAAGGCTCCTCAAGCCGGTGCAGCAGGCTGTGTATCCGCATGGAGAGATCGCGGGTTTCAGCCTGCTTTGCGACATCGTCCGGTGCGGCAGGCTCGCCGATCTCCTGCATCGAAAGCGGACGGTCGCGGTTTGCTTTGAGCCAGCTCCGGTACTCATTGCGGGCGATCGCACAGAGATAGGTTTTGACCGAGCATTCCCCGCGGAATTTCTCCAGCGACGATGCCGCTTTCAGCATCGTGTCCTGCAAAATATCGAGCGCAAGATTTTCATTCTGCGTCATACTGAGAATGAAGCGGTAGAGATCGGTCTTATAGGTTTCATAGATGAGCTCGAAATCCTTGTCCACTGTCTCCGCCCCCTTTCGCAATATTAGACTGCAATTTCGCATTTTTATTACAGGATCCCGGGAATATTTTTTTCGGCGCGGGATTTGACAAAAAACGCCCCTTCAAAAGAAAGGGCGCCTCAGCTTGTCGAAAAAGTTCTGTAAAGTCACAGACCCTATGATTAAAGTTTCGGTCAAGCCTTTTCAAAGGCTTGCGAGAGTCCAGAGGCGAGCAGCCTCTGGTCG
>JAEEXH010000090.1 GCA_016291435.1 Oscillospiraceae bacterium | reverse complement strand
AATCTCAAAAAGCATCCAGTGGATGTTTTTTGAGAGAGGGGAGCCCTGCGATAGAGGGCGCCCCTAGGCGAATCGCCCTGCGATTCGCGATTTTTGGACTTTATCGACAGACTGACGCGCCGTGTGCTGACACGGCGCGTTTTTTTGCCGGTCCCGGGCACGCGCTCCCCGGCGCAAAATGCTCGCTCCGCTCTTGCATTTATTGCCGCAATATGGTATAATAATATGGATTCACCCAAACGAAAGGAAGCTGATAGCATGCTGCTGTTCCGGAAACTGAATGAGAAAACAGAATCGCAGATCGGCTGGCAGAATCAGGAGATCACACCGCTGCTGCCTGCACCGTCCTTTGCAAAGGAGACGCTCTCAGCCGGCGGCACGGTTTTTGTGATCCTCGACGGCGAAACGGTCCTCGGGCTGATCTCGATTGCACCGGGCACGACTGACACCAAGCCGCCCTGCGCGGTCATCACGCATCTGACAGTGCTCCCCGCTGTGCGCCGTCACGGGCTCGGGCGGATGCTCATGGGGCTCGCGGCAAATGACATTGCCGAGCGCTCCGTCTGGTTCCTCGCGGGCAAAGTGCCTGCGACAGAGGAAGCGGAAGCATTTGCACAGAAGATCGGTCTTCGGCAGCGTGAGTGGCTTGCAGAGATGCCCGTGCTCGATCTCTCCGATGTAGACGGTCTGCGCTATGGATAAGCAGGAGAATGCTGCACCGCAGGAGAAGCGGCATGTCTTTCCGGCGCTGCTGCCCGCCGTCATCCTGATCGGCACCGTGATTGCGTTTGCGGCGGGGTCGCTCAGTGCGCGCAGCCGCGGAACGGCGGCACAGTCGCTGGTCTGGAAGCCGCTGCTGCATGCCTATGACAGCGTGCGGCTGGGGCTCGGTGCAGACTGCATCGGAAATGTGTACCTGATCAACGGGCGCATGCTCCGCCGCACGACGGAGTATTCCGAGGAGGCGATCCTTGCCTCGGCGGAAGCGGTCAGCCGCTTTGCCGCTGCGTCGGAGGCGCCGGTCTGCTGTGCTGCCGTGCCGACAGGCGCAGGCGTCTATGCCAAGCTGCTCTCGGAAAATGCGCCGCGCTCCGGCGAGACCGCTGCGCTCCGCAGCTTCACGGGCGCGCTCGGGGACGGCATCGCCGCGCTGGATCTTTGCAGCACCTTCGAGAATCTCCGCGAGGAAACGGGCTATGAGATCTATTACCGCACCGACCCGCGCTGGACGAGCTTCGGCGCCTTCTGTGCCTATCAGGTCATCATCCGCAGGCTCGGGCTGAATGCCGTCGGCTACGATCATTTCGCAGTCTGGCACCGTGAGAGCAGCTATTATGGCACGCTCGCGCAGGAGATCCAGTATTTTGATGTGCAGCCGGACATCATTGACCTTTACTCGAACGGCTCTGCGCCGGCGATCACACGCGGCACAGTCTGGCGTGCAGACGGCACAGCGCAGTCTGCGGCACAGTATTATGATACAGACGCAGCGGGATACGCCGTGTTCCGCTCAGCGGCGGCACCGGTCGTGCGCATGGAGAATGCGCTGCAAAACAACCGTGCGCTGCTGCTGCTCTGCGATTCCTACGGCGCGCCGGTCGTGCCGTTTCTCATGCAGCATTATCAGAGCGTGACGGCAGTCAATCTCGAGCTTGCAGAGACGCTTGACTGGCGTGCGGTCACGGGCGATCTTGATTATACGCAGGTGTTGATCCTGCTGAGTGCGGAAACGGTCGCGAAAGAAGACGGCCTCCGCGCACTGAATACAGAAACCGATTCGGAAAGGAACTTACTGCCATGAGCGGAAAGAAGAAATCAAACGCAAAAAAGCGCGCAAATGCGCCGAGAATGAACGAGGCACAGCGGGAGCAGGCAAGGCTCGCACGCAAGCATGCAGACTATAAGAACCGCTGGCTGGGCATCGGTTTCGGCATCGGCGGCGCGGCGCTTCTCGGCTTTGCGCTGTACGGCTTTGTCACTGCGGATGCTGTGCGCAGCGGCGATCTGCACAAGTCGATCCCGGCGCAGTCGGATCACTGTCAGGTGACATCCGCGATGCTGTCCTATTACCTCAGGGAGCACGCGGACAGCTATCTTGCCTATGCCGCAGAGACACCCGGTGCGCCGGTCTTTGACACTGAGAAGCCGCTGCGTGCGCAGATGTATAATGAAGCAGAAGGCACAACATGGTATGAATTCCTGATGGAGACCACGATGAATACCGTGCAGGAAACGCTCCGGAACTGCGAGGCGGCATACCGTGCGGGCTATGAGCTCCCGGAGGATGTGCAGCAGCAGATCGCGAAGGATGCCGCCGAGACGGATCTCACGAAGTATCAGGCGGGCGTGACGGAGGAGGATGTGGAATCTGTCATGACGCTGCAAATGACCTCGCGCCTCTATATGGAGGAGGCAAAGAGCGAGATCGCAGTCACCGAGGAAGAGGTGCAGGCGGAGGCGAAGGCAGACCCGAAGACCTATGAGCTGTTCTCGATGCTCATTTACAGCTTCAGCTGGGACGAGAACGATGCTGCGGGCGAGCAGGCAGCGCGGAAGCACGCAGAGGAGCTTGCTGCATGCAAAACGCCGGAAGCCTTCACCGATTATGTCAGGCAGTACATGGAGCAGGAGGAGCAGCTCCCGGCGGAAACGGCTGCACAGCGCCTGAACGGCATGCATATGACAGCGGGCTATTCGAGCTATAATGAGGATACACAGAAGTGGCTTGAGACAGCAAAGCCCTATGACACCTTCACGCTGGACGGCTCGCAGGCACGCTATATGGAGGTCATCATGCTCGAGACAGAGCCGGCGCTCGATACCTCCGACTGCGTCGATCTCCGTATCATCTATCTCACGGAAAGCACGCAGGGCAGCATGGACGCCGCAAAGACGCTTGCAGCGAACATTCAGCAGGCATGCAAGGATTCCGGCGGCACGCCGGAGAGCTTTGCCAAGCTCGCACAGCAGTATTCCGAGAGCAGCACGACTGCCGCAAACGGCGGCCTCGTTGAGGGCTATTCCCGCATCCGCACGACCTACGGCACCGAGACGACGGAGTGGGCATTTTCCGCTGACCGCAAGCAGGGCGATATGTTCCTCTGTGAGCGTGAGACGGCTGTGATCATCGCATATTACGAGGGCAAAAACGACCGCTGCGGCTGGGAGAACCAGATCTATGCCGCGCTGCTCCGCCAGAAGAATGATGCGCTGCTCAGCGGCGTCAGCAGCCTTTCGGTCGTGAAGGATCTGAAGGCAGTGGAGCTTGCTGACATCTGAATCAATACCGACATGAGAAAGGGGGCGGGCAGCCGTGCAGTTTACAGAGCAGCTTCAGCGTGCAGAGCAGAAATATGAGGAGCTGACAGAGCGTTTGCAGGACGGCAGCACCGCCGCCGATCCGCAGAGGCTTGCCGCGCTCATGAAGGAATACAAGCAGCTTTCGCCGATCGTGGACGCATACCGGAGATATACGGCATGCTGCGCGGAGCTCGAAGCGCTTGGCGAGATGCTTGCAGACCCGGAGGCAGACGCCGATTTCCGTGCGATGGCATCAGAGGAGCGCAGCGCCCTCACGGAGCGGCAGCAGGCGCTCGAGGATGAGATCCGCGTGCTGCTCCTGCCGCAGGATGAAGCCGATTCGCGGGGCGTCATTGTGGAGATTCGCAGCGGCGCGGGCGGTGAGGAAGCCGCATTGTTTGCGCATTCCCTGCACAGAATGTATACGATGTATGCTGACCGGCAGGGCTGGACGCAGACGGTGCTCAATCTCAGCGAGACTGAGCTTGGCGGCACAAAGGAAGTCATCTTCTCGCTTTCCGGCGACCGCGTCTATTCTAAAATGAAATTTGAGAGCGGCGTGCATCGCGTGCAGCGCGTGCCGGAGACGGAGTCGCAGGGGAGAGTGCATACCTCCACGGTGACAGTCGCCGTTTTGCAGGAGGTCGAAGAGGTCGAGTTCGAGCTCGATCCGAATGATCTCCGCATTGACGTATTCCGGTCGAGCGGCGCGGGCGGGCAGCATATCAACAAAACCTCGTCCGCAATCCGCGTGACGCATATCCCGACCGGCACGGTTGTTGAGTGTCAGGATGAGCGTTCACAGTATAAAAACAAAGACAGAGCACTGTCCGTGCTCCGCGCACGGCTTTTCGCCCGCGCACAGGCGGAGCAGGACGCACAGATCGCCTCTGAGCGCCGCACACAGGTCGGCACGGGCGACCGCTCCGAGAAGATCCGCACCTACAATTTCCCGCAGTCGCGGCTGACCGATCACCGCATCGGATTCTCGCTCTACCGGCTGGAGGATGTGATGAACGGCGACCTTGATCCCGTCTTTGATGCGCTGATGACAGCGGAGCAGGCGGAAAAGCTCGCGGCACAGGGCAATGCGGAATAGCAGGAGGACAGAACACAGATGAACACAAAAATGCTCCGCGCGGAGGAGGCGGCGGAAGCCGCGGCGCTTCTCAGGCGCGGAGAAATTGTCGGGATGCCGACGGAAACGGTCTACGGCCTGGGCGGCGATGCGGGCAATGCAGACGCCGTGCGCGCGATCTTTGCCGCAAAGGGAAGACCCGCCGACAATCCGCTGATCGTGCATATTGCAGACCTCAGAGACTGGGCGCCGCTGGTGACGGAGATCCCGCCGCTGGCAAAGGCGCTGGCACGGCGCTTCTGGCCGGGTCCGCTCACGATGATCTTGCCGCGCACCGACAAGGTGCCCGAGATCACGGCGGGCGGGCTGGATACCGTCGGCGTGCGCTTTCCGGCACATCCTGTCGCGCAGGAGATGATCCGGCTTGCGGGCGTACCGATCGCAGCACCCAGCGGCAACCGCTCCGGCTCCCCGAGCCCCACGACTGCCGCACATATGCTCGCCGACATGGACGGGCGCATCCCCGCGATCGTGGACGGCGGAAGCTGTCTCTGCGGTGTGGAATCGACCGTCATTTCCTTCGATAACGGCAGCACGGTGCGCGTTCTGCGCCCGGGATTTGTCACGCCGGAGCAGCTTCAGACGGTCGCGCCGAATGTCATTGTCGATGAAGCGGTGCTCGCACAGCTCACGCCGGGCACGGTCGTGCGCTCGCCGGGCATGAAATACAAGCACTACGCCCCGAAGGCAGAGGTCATGATTGTCGAGGGCGACACGCGGCATTTTATCGCGTATTTGCTAAGGAAACAGGCGGAGGGCGTCTATGCGCTGGTCTTTGACAGCGATATGGAAGCCTGTGATAAGGCGGGCATTCTCGCAGTGCCTTACGGCGACACGGATGAGCAGTGCGCGGCGGAATTCTTCGCACGGCTCCGGGAGCTTGACGACCGCGGCGCCAAAGCAATCTATGTCCGTGCCCCGCGCACAGACGGTGTCGGGCTCGCGGTGTATAACCGCCTGATCCGTGCGGCAGGCTTTCGCGTGCTGCACGCGGGATAACGGCACACAGGGGAAAGGAATGCAATATGACGCATGACGAGATCCGGCAACTCATCGACCGCTCGCTGTTTGCGGTGATCGGCTATCTGGATGCGGACGGGCGCCCGAATGTCCGCAGGGTGTACTGCGTCTGGCACAAGGGGCTCGGCGGGCATCTGATTTCAACGAACACCGGCTCGCAGCATGTGCAGAGCCTTCTGAAAAACGGCAGCGCATGCCTCTATTTTTCCGATGATGCGGCATTTGAGGGGCTCTGTCTCAGCGGCACGGCGGCAGTGCGCAGGGAACGGGAATTCCGCGCGCTGCTCTGGAATGACGGCGACGAGAAATAGTATCCCGCCGGCATCGACGATCCCGATTACTGCGTGATCGAATTCACTGCCGACAGCGCAAGCTATTACCGCTATGACGGCAAGGGCACGCTCACGGCGGAGGAGATCGCCGCGCTGGATGCAGGCAAAACCTACGAAAACGGCTATACGCGCACGCACCCGTCATGAGAGAGACAGGTGCTCCGATGATTTTTAGCAGGGAGGTGTATCCGGGATGTTTCTGATCGGCCTGACCGGGCAGACCGGCGCCGGAAAAACGACCGTCAGCGAGCTGCTGCGGCATGAGGGCTTCTGCGTGATCGACGCGGACACCGTCGCGCATCTGGTGACGGAAAAAGGGCATCCCTGTCTCCGTGCGATCGGCAGGGTGTTTCCCGGCACATTGCAGGCAGACGGCACAATGAACCGCAGGGCGGCTGCCGCGCTGATCTTCGGCGATGAGAATGCCCGTGCGCAGTATCAGGCGATCATTTACCCTTACATCACCGAGGCGATCCGGCGGCAGCTCCGTGTGCGCGAAGCAGCAGGCGTCACCTGCGCCGTGCTCGATGCGCCGACGCTCTTTGAGAGCGGCATTGACGCGATGTGCCGCATGATCGTGTCAGTGATCGCAGAGCCGGAGACCCGCCGCGCACGCATTCTCTCACGGGACGGCATCACCCCGGCGCAGGCGGATGCCCGCATGAATGCGCAGCATTCCGAGGCGTTCTTCCGCGCACATTCCGATGCGGTCATTGAAAACAACGGCGATCCCGACAGCCTGCAAAAGGCTGTGATCACAACCGCGGCGCTCCTCAGAGCGCGTGCTGCGGCATATTACAAAACAATATCCAAGGAGGTTCAGACGATGGCTGAAAAGAAGAAAAAGAGCGAGATCAAGGCGCTGAAGGAAGCGCTCCTCACACAGAAGAAGCATGCGGCACTGCGCATGGATGACGCCGAGATTGCGAAGGCAGACGCCTTCTGCGAGGGCTACAAGGCGTTTCTGAGCGGCAGCAAGACCGAGCGCGAAGCCTGCGCCTATGCCGTGAAGCTGCTGGAGGAAAAGGGCTTCCGTCCGTGGAAGCGCGGCGATGCGGTCAAGGCGGGCGACAAGATCTATGCGGTCAACCGCGGCAAGGCAGTCGTTGCAGCAGTGATCGGCACGGAACCGCTCGAAGCGGGCATCCGGCTCACGGCATCGCATATTGACTCGCCGCGCCTCGACTTAAAGCAGGCGCCGCTCTATGAGGACAGCGAGCTTGCCCTCTTCAAGACACACTACTACGGCGGCATCAAGAAATATCAGTGGACGGTGCTCCCGCTCGCGCTGCACGGCGTCATTGTCCGCAAGGACGGCACCAGCGTCACGGTCACCGTCGGCGAGGATGAGAATGATCCCGTCTTCTGCGTGACCGACCTTCTGCCGCATCTTGCCGCAGAGCAGGTCAAGCGTCCGCTCGCACAGGGTATCCGCGGCGAGGAGCTCAATGTGCTGATCGGCTCCCGCCCCTTCCGCAGCGACGAGGGCAGCGATCTTGTGAAGCTCCGCATCATGCAGATCCTCAACGAGAAATACGGCATCATCGAAGCCGATCTGCTCTCTGCCGAGCTGGAGGTCGTTCCGGCAGGCAGGGCGCGTGACCTCGGCTTTGACCGCAGCATGATCGCAGGCTACGGCCACGATGACCGCGTCTGCTCCTATCCGGCGCTCGCGGCTCTGCTCGACACCGAGCACCCGGTTCGCACTGCCGTGCTGATCCTCACCGACAAGGAGGAGATCGGCAGCGAGGGCAATACGGGTCTCTGCTCGGCATATTTCCATGATTTCATGAAGGATCTCGCAGCGGCATTCGGCACGGAGGCACACACGGTCTTTGCACAGTCGCAGTGCCTTTCCGCAGATGTCACCGCAGCGCTCGACCCGACCTTTGCGGAGGTCAACGACCGCCGCAACTGCGCATATCTCAATTACGGCATGTGCATGATGAAATATACCGGCGCACGCGGCAAGAGCGGCTCCTCCGATGCGTCCGCGGAGTTCATCGGCAAGATGCGCCGTCTCTTTGACGGTGCGGGCGTCATCTGGCAGACCGGCGAGCTCGGCAAGGTCGATGAGGGCGGCGGCGGCACGGTCGCAGCATACCTTGCGAATCTCAACATTGATACTGTCGATGTCGGCGTGCCCGTGCTCTCGATGCACGCACCGCTTGAGGTCGTCAGCAAGCTCGATGTCTACGAGACCTACCGCGCAGTGCTTGCGTTCAATCTGTCCGAATAATCATCTGCCCCGAAAGGAGACAGCATGCGTTCTTTTCTGATCACCAACGATGACGGCATCTGCGCAGACGGCATTGTCCGTCTTGCGCGGATGGCAAAGCAGCTCGGCGAGGTCTGGGTCGTTGCGCCGGAGCACCAGCGCAGTGCGGCATCGCACAGCATCACACTGCACGGCTCGATTGATGTCTTCCCGCATGAGTTCCCCGTCGAGGGCGTTCATGCGTTTGCGGTGCGCGGCACGCCCGGCGACTGTGTGCGCGTCGGCTGCCTGAACATCCTGCCGCAGAAGCCGGATGCGGTGCTCTCGGGCATCAATTTCGGCTACAATGTCGCGTCGGATATTCAGTATTCCGCGACGGCGGGCGCTGCCTTCGAGGCGGCGTTTCAGGGCTGCCATGCGATCGCATTCTCGGAGGCGACAAACGATCATCCCGAGATTGCCGACACCTATCTGCCGGAGATCCTGCGCGAGCTGCTCGATAAGCCGCTTTCCGCGGGGCAGATCTGGAATGTGAACTTCCCCGGCTGCCCGCTTGACGAATGCAGGGGCATCCTGCGCGGGAGGACGGTCTCGCGGGGCATGTTCTTCCGTGACAGCTACACGGAGGAAGCCATCGAGGGCGGCGGCATGCGCTATACCGTCAGCGGCGAATACAATGAGGATGCCGAGGACGGCACTGATTTCCGCGCACTGGTGGACAAATACATCTCTGTCGGCACGGCAAACAACATCGGATTCGATACAGCGAACGGAATCTGAGATGAGCTGCGTGCGGCAAATCAGAATGATAATTAAATTGTAGTTTCGCCCCCGCGCCCCCGCTTTTCTGAACCCCTAATCCTCTGTCGGCGACCTTTACGCTAAAAGAGTGCCAAGCAGAGAGGGGAAGAATAAGGAAGGGGAGCGCGAGGGGAGACCTTAAGGGAGGGGGGAGAGCCCGAGCGAAGCGAGGTTCTTCCCCTTCCCTTGTGGTTTCCCCTCGCACAGTGCGGGATGAGTGGCGTGAAGATTCTTCAAAAAGTATCTGAGCCGCGCAGCGGAACACTGAAATCGGGGGTGACAACCCAAGGGGGAAGGGAGAAACTCGCTGCGCTCACAATCTCCCTTCCCCCTCAGGTTTTCGCCCCCGCGCCCCCGCTTTCCTGAACCCCTATTCCTCTGTTGGTATACTTCGCGCTGATGAAATACCGAAACACGAAACAGAGAGGGGATGAATAAGGAAGGGGAGCGCGAATTGCGAAATTTTTTGCAGACAGGGCTTGACAAAGCCGCCCGGATATGCTATAATGAATAGGCTTGTGTAAAGGTCTGCACCATGACAGCAGAAAGGCGGTGCGTTCCCGCATGAAGGATTTGCAGTATGTGCTCCTGCTCGACTGCTACGGAAGCCTGCTGACGGAGCGCCAGCGCGCCCTGCTCGACGGCTACTATAACGAAGACCTCTCCCTCGCAGAGCTCGCGGAACCCCTCGGGATTTCGCGGCAGGCGGTTCATGACAGCATCCGGCGCGGGGAACATCAGCTCGAACAGTATGAAGCCCAGATGGGTATTGCGCAGCGCCTCAGAGAGTGCCGCGCACAGTTTGAAATCATCGAAGCACTGTGCAGTGCGCTCCCGGAGCCGCAGGCGGCAAAGATCATCGCCGCCGCGCAGAAGGGGAAGACACTGCTCTGATCCATACAAAAAGGAGGAAGCAGACGGATGGCATTTGAAGGACTCTCCGAAAAGCTCACTCAGGTATTCAAAAAGCTCCGTGCACACGGCAAGCTCACTGAATCCGATGTCAAGGAAGCCATGCGTGAGGTGCGCCTCGCTCTCCTCGAAGCGGATGTCAGCTATAAGGTCGTCAAGGATTTCGTCGGCAGAGTCTCCGAGCGTGCCGTCGGTGAAGAGGTGCTTGCCTCCCTCACCCCCGCACAGCAGGTCATCAAGATCGTCAATGAGGAGCTGATCGCCCTCATGGGCAACGGCAACTCCCGCCTCAATATGGCGGCAAAGCCCCCGACGGTCATCATGCTCTGCGGCTTACAGGGCTCCGGTAAAACGACCCACGCTGCAAAGCTCGCGAAGCTCCTCAAGAAGGAAGGACATCACCCGCTGCTCGTCGCCTGCGATATTTACCGCCCGGCGGCAATCGACCAGCTCGTTGTGGTCGGCGGCAGAGCGGATGTCAAAGTCTTTGAGATGGGGCAGACTGACCCCGTCGAGATCGCAAAGCAGGGTCTTCGCTTCGCAAAGGACAACAACCACGATGTCGTCATCCTCGATACCGCTGGACGGCTGCACATCGACGAAAAGCTCATGGATGAGCTGAAAAATATCAAGGCTGAGACCGCACCCGACGAGATCATGCTCGTTGTCGATGCGATGACCGGTCAGGATGCCGTCAATGTCGCAAAGGCATTCGATGAGGCGCTCGGCATCACCAGCGTGCTGATGTCGAAACTCGATTCCGACACCAGAGGCGGTGCGGCACTCTCCGTGCTCTCCGTCACCGGCAAGCCGATCAAGTTCGTCGGTATGGGCGAAAAGCTCGATGACTTCGAGCAGTTCCACCCCGACCGCATGGCATCCCGCATCCTCGGCATGGGCGATGTGCTCACGCTGATCGAGAAGGCGGAGGATGTATATTCCCAGCAGGAGGCGCAGCGCCTCACGCAGAAGCTCACGCAGAGCCAGTTCGATATGAACGACCTTCTGCAGCAGCTCCAGCAGATCAAGAAAATGGGCGACCTCAGAAAGCTCGTCTCGATGGTGCCGGGTGTCGGCAATAAGGCGGACGAGATCGAGATCGACGACAAGGCAATGGGACGCACGGAGGCGATCATCACCTCGATGACCCCTGCGGAGCGCGCAAAGCCCTCGATCATCAATCCCTCCCGCAAGCGCCGCATCGCAAAGGGCTCCGGCACAGAGGTGCAGGATGTCAACCGCCTGCTGAAGCAGTTTGAGCAGATGCAGCAGATGATGAAGAAGCTCGGCAAGGGCGGCAAGGGTCTGTTCGGACGGCGCAAGATGCCGAAGATTGACCCCTCGATGCTCGAAGGCATGGGCGGCATGGGCGGTTTCCCGAAATTCTGAGGACAGAATAAGATGGACACATTCATGCATTACTTTCACCTGCTGATCCCGGTCGTGTTCCTGATCGGCGGCATCGTCACCGTCATTCAGGCGATCATCGGCAGTCCGAAGGTTTATGAGGAAAGCAAGAATCCGAATATGCAGCGGCAGCTTCAGCAGATCGGCAAGACAAAGGCGCGCATCCTCCATGCAGTCGGCGGACTGATTATGGCAGGCTTCGGCGCATGGCTCCTGCACGGCTGGCTCTTTGTGCCGCAGTAATCATCGCTTTCACCGCGGGCAACCGCGTGAATATAACACAATCTATATGGAGGTGAAAACAAATGGCAGTTAAGATTCGTCTGAGAAGAATGGGCGCAAAGAAGGCTCCCTTCTACCGCATCGTCGTCGCTGACGGCAGATACCCGAGAGACGGCCGCTTCATCGAGGAGATCGGTTTCTACGATCCGACCAAGGAGCCGAACCTCATCAAGCTGGACGCTGACAAGGCAAAGGCATGGCTCGCAAACGGCGCACAGCCCACGGATACTGTCCGCAGCATCCTGAAGAAGCAGGGCGTTCTGTAAGAGAGGCACTGCATCCGTTTGCACACAGCCGGAATACCACTTATCTTTTGGAGAACATCATGAAAGAACTGTTATACGCAATTGTAGAAGGACTGGTCACGGATAAAAGCGCCATTCAGATCACCGAGGATGCGGTCAATGAGGAAGGCATCACCGTGCTGCACCTCACCGTCGCCCCGGATGATATGGGCAGAGTGATCGGCAAGCAGGGAAGGATCGCAAAGGCTATCCGCACGCTGATGCGTGCCGGTGCAGCCCGCGAGAACCGGAAGGTTGCTGTTGAGATCGACTGATGCTCGGCAGGCAGACTATGCAAAGAAGACAGCGCAGTGATGCGCTGTTCTTTTTTTGCGCAAAAACAGCGTCGGTGCGGATAAAGTAAAGATACTCATATAGAAGTTTTACGCCATAGTATTTCTGATGTAAGGCCAGAAGTACTATGGTGTTTTTATTGACAATACAGCAATTCTATGCTATAATTGTTACGAATATAAATCGGAATTTACTTTTCCAAAACAGAAGGGGCGGATAAATGTGAATATTATTGCTATGACTTGTATGTGCGTAGATGTTTTTGATGATACTGGAGAAATCCGTCCCG